>JAEYNQ010000043.1 GCA_023412455.1 Bacillota bacterium | reverse complement strand
ACTTCACCATGGTCACGAAGTGCTGTGACATTGTTCTCAGCCCCATTAATAACACCTTGTTGTAAACCTGTATAAATATCTGAGTAACCCATAACTGTAGCAGAACCACCTAGTGAATTCATCATATTAATAGCCATTTGTGAATCCATTGTACGAACTTTAAGGCCTTTTAAATCTTCTGGTTTACGAATCGCACGATCTGCTGTATAGAATGAACGAGCCCCTGAATCTAACCATGTAAGACCAAGGAATCCATCTGCTTCTGTAGAAGCAAAGATGTTAGATGTAATTTCTCCATCCATTACGTTATAATAGTGTTCTTTGTCATTGAATACGTAAGGTACTGAGTAAGCATTATATAGGTTAGAGAAGTTACCTAAAGTAGATGCAGAAACTTTTGTCATATCAAGCGCACCATTTTGAATCTGTGAAATCATATCTGCTTCACTTCCTAAAGTACCATTAGGGAAAATCGTAACAGAGATGGAACCATTTGATTTTTCTGCTACATTTTCTGCAAATTTCTTAAGTTCGATATGTACTGCATGGTCTTCTGCAAGATTGTGACCTAATTTAAGATTAAAGGATTTTTGTCCACCATCCTGTGTAGTCGTTGCTGTTTTGGAAGAACCCCCACATCCTACGAGTCCTACTGCCATTGTTGTCATAGCTAATACTGCTGCTATTTTTTTGAACTTAAACATTTTTTTATTCCTCCCATTTTACATATTCTTCTATTTTGTATTTTATTATTAGGGATTTTACGCTCTTTATTTCATATACTCCTTATAGGCTATAAAAGAAAGAGGATAAAAATCCTATTAATACACTTAGTTACTCCTTTTTCTCATGGTGACTTAGTCCTCAAAAGAAAATATAAAAATTATTTTATAATACTTTATGACTACCTCTTAAAGCTTTTATAATCTCAAAGATATTCATATGAAACCAAGGTTTAATTTCTATCCACTCTAACCCCGTCTTCTCAGTCAAATAGGCTTTGAATTCATGAGACACATTAGGCATTAAGCTCTGCTTGTCAATCATACAGGCAGAATCTTTAGCTAGGAAAAGATAAAAATAGGCATCATCTTCTGTCAATCGACTCAACTTATTGTAATTAAATACCATTTTCCCTTCTCCACTTAGACTTATACCTGAATCATAGAATGTGGTAGTCAGCTTAGGCAGTGCTTGTTTCTTTCTCTTTCGAACATCTAGGGCTTCTGCTGCTGCAACCTTGGCTGGGAAGTCTTTGCTTACTAATAACCAGCTTCCAAACATAATCAGTAGGCCTTGCACAGCTAAAGGTACATTGGCTACGAGTCCTGTAGTCACTAGCCCTGCCCCTACAAGCATCCTTAAAGCACTCCTCCTGGTGTCATATAGATTTCTTGTAACTTTGAATAGACGCCTTATGCTTTCTTCTGTGTGCACTACTTGTCCTTCAAATCTTTTTACTTTACTCACTTACTTCACCTTCTTGAAATTGTAAATCTTACATATAGTTACAATTAATGTAAGTTATGTTATAATTATATACATAA
Organism: Bacillota bacterium; assembly: GCA_023412455.1. Classification (GTDB taxonomy): domain Bacteria; phylum Bacillota; class Clostridia; order Lachnospirales; family Cellulosilyticaceae; genus Sporanaerobium. The sequence continues at coordinate 12,492 of JAEYNQ010000043.1, read as the reverse complement.
AATACATAAAAAACTATGCAAAAATTGCAGATTATTGTTCAAGATTTTACATATCTTGTTATTGTGGAGGTTTTAAATTGATTGATTCAGCTGGTATAGAAATGGCTCAAGGTTATCCTATAGCCTGTGAGCGTGTAGAAGGTATCAATGATAATATGGTGCAATCTCATTATCATGACTTTTACGAACTGTATTATTTAGAAAAAGGGCAACGTTATCATATTATGAAAGATGAAACCTATTTTATGGACTCTGGGCAGTTTATGCTCTTTCCACCTTATATCATGCATCGCTCTTATGGTATGAAGGATATCCCCTTTAAGCGGATTGTGCTCTATTTTAGAGGGGATGAAGTAGTCTCGGAGACTTTACGCGAAATATTAAAAGTAAGTGCCGGGTTATATACTGTAGAGGGTAAAGCAAAAACCTTCATTCATTCCATTTTAGACACCCTTACAAGAGAGAGTCGTTCTAATTCCTTTAGCTATGAATACTATCACTCTCTCCTTAACATACTATTAGTTACTATTTTACGAGATGCAACACCACAAGCAACTCCAGTCAAACAAACACTCATAGAGAAGGTGATTCAGCATATCCATACTAATTATGACAAAAAAATTTCTTTAGATTCTTTAGCCCAGACCTTTTATATTAGTCCTTATTACTTATGTCATGAATTTAAAGCACATACCAATCGCACCATTGTACAGTATATTAATATTACACGTATTATGAATGCCCAAAGAAAAATTATGGAAAGCAATAAGTCCTTTACAGATATTTGTAATGAAGTAGGGTTTTCAAATCTCACACATTTTAATCGTGTTTTTAAATCCGTGACCAGTATGTCTCCTTCAACCTATAGAAAAATGTACAAAAGTATGCCAGTAAGTAAATAGATACTCTATAATTACTTTGTAATCTTCTATTCGGTGGAGTAGCTTCTTTAAGGGTTTTATACGGGTTTCGATTGAATATTTAAAATTTTTATTATAATATAGTTTTAATAAAGTGGTAATAATTTATAGCATCTATTGACTTACCCTATAAAGCCTATTAAAGAAAGGAAGATATTATGAGAAAAATAGCCTTTTTTGATACAAAACCCTATGATAAGGAATGGTTTGATACTTTTATAGTCCATTATGATTTTGAGATTAAATATTTTGAGAATAAGCTGAATGAGGATACTGTCGCTTTAGCAAAGGGATGTGAAGGTATTGTGGCTTTCGTTAATGATACTTTAAACGAAAAGGTGATTAAGCAACTCCATGAGTTAGGTATCTCTATTATTGCCATGCGTTGTGCTGGCTATAATAATATTGATTTTAAGGCAGCCTTTCATAAGATTCATGTTGTTCGTGTACCTGCTTATTCACCTTATGCTGTTGCAGAACATGCCATGGCCCTCCTCTTAACACTTAATCGCAAACTCCATAAGGCTTATAATCGGACCAGGGATTTTAATTTTAGTTTAAATGGCTTAACAGGTTTTGATTTACATGGCAAAACAATAGGTGTTGTAGGGACTGGAAAGATTGGACAAGTATTCATTGATATATGTAAGGGTTTTGGCATGAAGGTGATTGCCTATGATCCTTATCCTATAGCTCATGCTGACTTTGAATATGTGGGGTTTGAGGAGCTCTGCCAAGCTGCTGATATCATCTCCCTTCATTGTCCTCTCACAGAACAAACCCATCATTTGTTAAACAAAGAAGCTTTTGATCAAATGAAAGAGGGCGTTGTTATTATTAATACTTCTAGAGGGGCTTTGATCGAAAGTGAGAGCTTATTAGAGGCCTTAAAGTCCCACAAGGTAGGGGCTGCCGGGCTAGATGTCTATGAAGAAGAATCTGAACTATTTTTTGAGGATTTTTCTAACGTCATTATACAAGATGATGTTTTGGCCAGGTTAGTCTCTTTACCTAATGTTATAGTTACTTCCCATCAGGCCTTCTTAACACAAGAGGCTCTAAGACATATAGCAGAAACCACCCTAGATAATTTAAAGGCCTACTTTGAAGATGGGCCTCTTCCAAATGAAATATGCTACCAATGCAAAAAATTAAACGGGTGTAAAAAGGATCATGCAGGACGCTGTTTTTAAGATTATTCTTGGTGAAAACCAATCTCTTAGCGTCTACATTGGTGGTTTTTCACCTGTAGTCTTTAAAAGTGTAAGATTTGCTTTTGGATGGTGAGAAAATAAAATCTGCCCTTCTCCATGCCCCTGTCATCCTAATTAATAGTCTATCAAGTATCAAAGCCTTAGAAGGGAAAGGACTTCTCTAAGATTAATTCAAAATCTTAGAGAAGTCCTTTCCCTCCTTTAGTGACGTTATTCATAAGTCCTAAAATAACCACACTGGTATTTATAAAGCACTCTTCTGCTACTAACAGCACCTTCTTTTATACTCCTGTCATGAAGTTTTAGTATAGGCAGCCTCTGCTTTAAATGTCTTTTGCTTGAGTCATGGTATCATTAACTCTATTTTTTTCTCCAACTAGTAGGCCAAGCATACTTGTTTTTCCATGTATAGGATAGTTGATCCTCCATTTCTGATGGAATGGCACCCTTATTATCTATTTCTTCATAAGCTTCTATCTGGGCTTTTTTATCACAGGCATGAATAAGGGTTCCATCTTCATTAAGGAAAATAAGCTTCTCACCACTTACACCCACTAGGGCTTCTCCCCAATAGATGCCCGTAGCCTGTGATGGATAAGTAAGGGTTTTTGTTGGTTTTTCCCCATTAAGAGACCAAACCTCAATGTTTCCATTATCCAGTAAGCAAGCTATTTTATCACCACTCCTATTAAATCGAATAGGTCTTACTTCAGCCTCAAGACAATCTGGAATGAGTAAATGAGAAGCTAACTTAAAAGCTACCACCTTTTTATTGTAATCAAACAGGGTGACTTTATTTGCTCCATATGCTACATAGCGCTGACTATTGGGAGCAAATTCAAAGCCTTCTACTGCTTTCACATTTGAAATACTCTCTATTACTTCACCTGTATTCAAATCTGCTATTTGAATTGCATTATTTTCTAAGTATACAAAGAAGTCATCTAAGGGGCTAAAACCAAAAGGTAAGTCAACAAAGATCTGCCATACAGGTTGTCCTTTTTTAATATCAATGGCATAGATTTCCTCATGGGTATTATAACCATAGATGAGTCTGCCATTTTTAGTAGCATAGCACAACTTATAAGGCTCAAATTCTAACTCATCCTCTGAGTCCTCTTCTATATCTTGGAACCACTTCGCACCATCTTCATATATTTTGGCCTTATTAGTCTTACAAATACACAGTGGAAGCTTTGAATCTCCCCAGCAGCTGACGGCAAAGCATGAAGAATCTTTAACCCAGCACCATGCTGGTGGTTCACCCCATCCATCAGTAACACTAGCAGTAGCCAAAGGCTTAACTGTCTTTCCAAAAGGATCAAAGCTTGAGACCTTATTGGTATTCATAGCTGCACCAAGCCTCTTATTATCCGGACTCCATTGTAGACCACAAGGATAATCACGCCAGCCAATACCTGCATAATAATCTTTTAAAAGGTTGACACAACGTCCAGAAGCTATTTCCCATATTTGAATTGTCCCATCTTCTTCATTATACTCCCCTTCATTCATCCAAGTCCCTATAGCTAAATACTTTCCATCACTGCTCATAGCAAAGCTTGAATAATCTGCCCTATCAGCAAACTGATGTTTTAGCTTAGCACCTTTCTCAAGCATTCTTTCAGTAAAATATGCGTGAGCTTCTCCTAATCCACTTTCTGTGGCTATGTGGTCTAATGCTTTTCTAAGCCTATTGAAATTTTCTTCAGATAGTTCATCCCAATTAATAGCTTGTAAAGACTGAAGAATATAATCCTCCTTTAAACTTTCCTCGCTAAGTATAGAGCCTGCAGAACTTTCCGTGGTTTCACAGCTCTTTATCTCTTGCCTATTCAAAGCGTTCATTAATTCTAACTCAAATACCTCTAGTTCTTCAGTTACAGCATATAATTTTCCTGCAGCACTTAATGTAGCTTTATCAATGGTTTTATTTATATTTACTAGAACCTTTAGTTCTAATAATTCTGGGTTAAATGAATACAGTCTTCCTGTATCATCAATGATTAGAAAGACATCTAAAAAGCCTTCACTGATTATCTCTTTTACCTTACCTGCTAATATTTCCACACTCAACGGGGTACTCCCCTTGCCATCCCATAGTTTCATTGTATTCTCAGCAGCAGTAATAAAATAAGGTAAACTGGCATGAACTTTGACTTTTTTTACAGCTCCTTTAAAAGTAAACATTATTTTGCCTTCATCAACCTTCCAGATTTCATTGTCAGTATCACAATTAATGAGGAAACTGTTATCATTAACAAAATGGATAGACCAACACCTTTTTATCTTTATTTGCTTTAACAGGCTGCCATTATGATTCCATACGCTTACCTTTTTACCATCTTTATCACAGGCAGCAACAAAATGCTCATTAAAAGTGATGCTCTTAAAATATTCTGAAAGGAAAGGTGTCATTTGAAAGTCATTTAGGTTAAGCCAAATACACTCTTCTTCACCTCTAAAAGGAGTGCTCTTCATCACTAATAGTTTTGAAAGCCCTTTATCGTCAAAACAATTCTCTAATGATTGGGTTTTTGTCTGGTAAACAATCTCCCCTTCGGAAGAATAGCAAAAAACCTTATGACTATCTCCTACCCAAAGCTGCTTTTTCCTGTCATCATAAGATATATATTCACAGGGACTAGTTATTCCCTCTAAATCTACATCCTCGTCCTTACTAGCCTTATAAATGCGGTTACCATCTGCTTGATAAAAAGTGAAATCCTCCATAAAACAGATACTTCCACTAGCACTCTGCTTCTGTCTCGTCCATTCCATTCTTTCCTTCTCTAAGTTCCATAAAATAATATCTATTCCAGCACTTCGCGTTACTAACCATTTCTCATCTTCAAACAACTCAAAAGAAAATATATGAAAATAATCTGTACTACCAATTATTTGCTTCATTAATGCGCCATCTTGAGGATTCCATACCTGTACTACTGTTTCATAATTATTACCGTTACTAGCTAAAATATAGAGGCGTGTTCCTTCTTTGTTAAAACCTAACTCTCCAGTACCAGGGCTATCGCATAGGGTCGTCTTAATTTCACTTATGAATTTACCTGTCATATCTACGAGTGTCACGATATGTTTATAATGCGTTTCATTGGCTAGGTGTACAAAGGCAACTAATCGTGCATGCGCATTAACTGCTACACGCACACCTTCCTCATAGGGAGATTTTAGTATGTTAACTATATTAAGCTCATAATCTAGTAGCATAACTCCATCACAATGGCCCACATAAATATACTGATTATCCCTGTCTATATCAAACCCCAACCAGCTTAAAGAATTGTCCATGTTCTTATAACGAATCAGTTCAAAAGAATCATGTTCTAAATCAAAAATATATATCCGGTCATTTCTGCTCTCCCGAACATAAAATAAAAATCTAGAAGTATCTTCAATCTGCTTAATATAAACATCGCGAAAAAAGCTTATACGTTCATGAAAGTGGAAGGTATCTAGTAAAGTTCCCTCCTTTGACCAGATATAAAAAAAATTTTTACAATAAGAAATGACTCTTTCCTTAGCAGCAAAATAATAGATTCCTTCAACTTGCCCATAATGTTTAAAGGGCTTATTACTTTGATAATACCTTGTATTCTCAAATGTAAGTGTTGGGAGCTTAGGGTCGTTATAGCCTTCCTTTAGCTTTTTAGCAAGTTGCTGCTTATAATACAAAGTAGCCTTTTCTGCGTTCGGGAAATTTTTTGTTAAATCCCTGCCACATGTTCCTATTTTCCCAAAGGTAATAATAACATCACAATCATCTAACTCAACTTGCCAAAACTTTGAGCTTTTTTCATCCTTATACTCTAAATACTCTTTCATCTAAAATCCTCCCTATAAGTTCAATATTTTCACTTATATACTTTTTTACCTTTGTAACTATCAGATTATTACTTACTGCTCTATGAAGCTTTATTCCGTCCTATTAACACTAATTATAACAATATATCGCTTTTAAAATACATAATATTTTAAATATTTTTAATATTATTGTTAAGCTAAGATTCATTTAAGAAATAGAATAAAAGTATCTATAGGGCACGTATTGGTTCATAAAGTAGTGAAAGTGTAGCACATGAGGTGCTTCCATTCCTATTGTTCCTTTTTCATGAGCAACCTTTCCTATATAGCTGTCTGAAACCTTTTCAAATTCCGTAACCTTACCATGTACTATCTATTACATTTCCTGCAAGATATCTCCTACATAATATCCATAAAGGAACCCATCGTCTCCTCCAATAAATAATTTATCTTTCTCTACAGAAACTGGACAAGGCTTATAATCAAACCAGCGATTTTACTATAAGTTTACTCAAAAGAAATCATACTCCATCAGTGAGAAGGGCCCTTTTTAGTTCTGTAAGACTATGGAAGTTTTTATCTGTTGACACACTATTCTATTTGTTATATATATAATATAACAGATAGTTTTTGTGGCATTGTTTTTGAAAGGAGTATATTTTATGTTGCAGATAAATAATCTTACTAAAGTTTATAAAGGTGGCAAAAAAGCCGTTGACAAGCTTAATCTCACGGTTTCTGCTGGTGATATCTTTGGTTCTATTGGACATAATGGTGCTGGTAAAACCACCACTCTTAAAGCTATTGCCGGCATACTGGACTTCGAGGAAGGAGAGATTACAATCGATGGCCTTTCCATTAAAAAGCAGCCTCTTGCGTGTAAACAACGGCTGGCTTATATTCCCGATAATCCTGATTTATATGAACACTTAACGGGTATCCAGTATCTGAATTTCATCTCTGACCTATTTGGCATTTTAAAGGGTGACCGTGAGGTACGTATCCATGACTTAAGTGATGCTTTTGAGCTGACACCTCACTTAAATGAACTCATTACCTCTTATTCTCATGGGATGAAGCAAAAGCTAGCTCTTATCTCTGCTTTTATGCATGAGCCTAAGCTCCTCATCTTAGATGAACCTTTTGTTGGTCTTGATTCTAAAGCAGCTCATACCTTAAAGGAGCTAATGCTAACCTGTTCTCTTATTACACTGGTTACCACCCTTTATATGGTGAAGCAATTAGTGGTCAAAACCTGGGCGCATTATTCCTATTTATAGAGATGTCCGTATTAGCTCTTTATACCACTCTATGTCTTTTCCTTTTAGCTCTTTTGCTTTATGCTTATATCAGACAAAAAGGAGATATACTTTTAACTAAACTTAAAATTTGAAAAGGAGGGATGTCCTCTATGCGTATTGCATTAGATTTTAGTAGCGACAAACCCATTTATGAACAACTCTATGAAGCCATTATTAAAGCCATGGCAACAAGTGAACTTACTACCCATGAATCACTTCCTTCTGTACGCGCACTGGCAGAAGAGATCGGTATCAATTTGCATACTGTCAATAAAACTTATAACCTACTTAAGGATGAAAATTATATTACTATAGATCGCCGAAAGGGAGCCATTGTCAATCCACTACCTATTAAAACCTCCCCTACCCATCTAGCAGCTTTAGATGAAGCCCTAGGTGTCTTAACAGCGAAAGCTCATTTGATGGGTATGGATGAAGAGGCATTTTATAAGCTTTGTCAGCAACACTTTTTAACATATAAGGGGGATTTATCATGAATCATTCCATTAATTTAATTAGCACCATCCTGTTTTCTAACTTGATTATTTTTCTAGCCATTACTTTTTCTCCTTATTTATCACCACGTGGAGTCTTCTTTGGTGTTCGTCTAGAGGAGAAATATAAAAAAGCCCCAGAGATCAGAAAGATTACAAGAACCTATTTATATGAGTGTACAGTGTCCTTTATTGTTATTACTCTACTTACCATGGGGCTCATATATAGTTGTACCAGCGAAAAATCTCTTACTTTTATTGTCATCGCATCCATGATTCTCCTAGTTGCTATTTGCTTTGCGTGCTTTGTCAAAGCTTATAACCACATCAAATCCTTTGCCCAGCATCTTAATGCTTCCTCCGATGAAGTAGCTAAGACGGTGGTTGATACAGATTTAATGAAAGCTAAAAACAAACTGAGGAGACATTTCAGATACCTCTATATACTGCCAATTATCCTTGCTCTAGCAACTACTCTCTATATGCTACTCTCCTATAATAGCTTACCTAGTAGGATTCCTACTCATTGGAACTTCTTAGGCCAGGCAGATGGTTGGCAACTCAAAACCCCTGTGACTGTAAGCATATATGGCTTGCTTCAAGTTGCTTTAGTCAGTATGCTTTGTTATATTTCGGATCAAATATTTACCACCAGAGGGCGATTGGATCAAGCAAACTATGAGCTGAGCAAAAAAATCTTCTTGAGTTATCTTAAAAAGATAGGCTACAGCTTTTACGTCATGCTCTTCTCTATAGAGGCCCTATTTATCTTCACTACCTTTTCTATGGTTCACGCTACTCCTATGCAGCCTGCTGCCCTCATCTGTAGTCTTCTTTTGCCACTAGGTGCTACCATTTATATGTGTATTGCTTGGTTTAGATATCGCAAAGACACACCAAGCTATGCAAGCTACTCACCTGAAAATGCAGATAATCACTGGATTTGGGGAAGCTTTTATTACAATCCTGATGACCCTTCTACCTTTGTAGAGAAAAGATATGGCATCGGCTGGACGATTAATATGGCTACTCCACTAGGAAAAGGATTGATGATTGGTCTTCTATTAATTATTATCATCAATATTTTGCTTCCCCTATTTAGGTCTTAATAACTTCACCTTAAAAACTAAATGGCCTAGTTATTTAGACCCTAGTATCTTATTTCCCTTTTCTCAAATTATAGAGTACCCTCACAAAGTATATAAAGGTGATGTATTGTCTTTAGCTATCCAATTATACAATTGTCTTCTTGAAGGATAACCCCAAATTCGTATCGTACCATAAAATATATTAAAACTAAAATCCTAGTACATGATGATTTATTATGTCCTAGGATTAATTTTCTGGCTATTTATTTTATTTTGCTTCTCAAATTTTTACTAGTTCTTGATGTAGTTCTAGATGTATTCTTTCCAGTGTTTTTTTTGTTTGAATACCTTTTTTCTGGACTACTTTTTTCTGAGTGATTAGATTGAGTGGTATCTCTTGAGTCATTATTCTTTGGACTACTTTTTTGAGGCAATTTCTTTTTATCTTTTTTAGGCTTTGGTGCCATGCCAAAGCTTTTACTTACATTCTTATCATGAGTCTCTGGTTTATCCAGTAATGTCCTTTTTAACTTCTCAATATGTTTTTCTGCCGAACTTACCGTCCATTGTCTATCAATGGTCCTTACTTCAATACCTGTTTCTTTATAAAGCTTTTCATAAAGGGCTTTACAAGCTTCTACTGCATGAGCTACTTGTTTGTTTTCATTTACCTTATTCATTTTTCTCTTCTTAATAAACTGAACAGCTTCCTGCTCGGTGTTAAATAAACGGTTATTCGCAATGCTTTGTTCCTTTGGTGATGAACCCACTTTACAAAGCGAAGACAGTTCTTCTTTTTTCTTTACTTCACAACGAAGTATTTTTTCACCGATTACACAGTACATTATTTTTCCGTCACATAAAACTTATAGCTATTTAGTATAGTTTTTATGCCCTTTCTTTGGGAGTTGATTTTATTTTTTAATCTCTTACTTCTACTAGTGAAAGTGGTTTTGGTTTGTCCATAGGATAGGCCATACTTCTTTGCTCCTTATCCATGATTTCCTGAATTCGCTACCTGTTACTGTCTCTTCCCTTAGTGATGTGGTTTCAATCTCGCTACTGTTATTCATAATTGATTTACTATTTGGTATCAAATTTACGAAAGTTTAACATCCATTATACTAGCAATAACTTACTTTATTATAGCATTCTTTCTGCTATTTAGATACATCACAAAAACCTAGGTTACTCTTTACCTTCGTTTAATCTCTCTCATATCCTGCTTTTTAACACAACAAAGAGGCTTTCATCTCTAATAAGATTAAGCCTCTTCCCAAATGGGTGGTTAAATAGGTGTTTGAACCTATTATTTGCTTTAATATAACTTTTCTCTTTTGTAACTTTTTCTCAGCCGTTAGGCACTCTTGCTAATGGAAGTCGTGAATATTTTTTCTAGTAAAGTTAAGGCCCCCGTATATCCAACATAGGTTCTGTTAATAACTACTTCATAGGAAACGGGAAATGCTCTCTCTACAATATACCCTTTAAGCTCCCTGGCTGTATCTCTCTCACATGTAGAACCAAGCTGATTGTTCATGAAGCTCTGACCCAGTCCCATCCCAAGCTATGATGGTTCCTAACCTTTGTTCCCTACTCTGCACTTCTGTGCTATCTAAATTTATTTTTTTTGCCATTGGCCTGACCTCTTTACCTTTATTATACTTCTATAAAATTTATTATTTCATAGTAATCATATATTTCTACTATTATTAATAGCATTATATTATCTCTTATTTTTGCTGTTAATATATTTTAAATATTCTTGTATATTTTTTGTATTGCTATAACTAGGCTTGACTTAAATAGAGCCTGTACCATCTCCTCTAGATTTTGATATGACTACTAAATTGTGATATACTATCTTAAAAACTAGGAGGAATACAATGTTGGAAAATAATACGTATGATGAAGATATAAAGCTATTTAAAAAAGTTCTTTCTACAGAGGCAAATCAATTATTATCTAGTGATGCTCTGACCATTGTTTATATGGGCCGCAGAACATGTCCTTTTTGTCGTAAATTTGCTAAAAAGTTAAGTGGATTAGCTCATCAAATAAACTCATCTATTTATTATGTAGAGAGTGATAATCCATCAGATACTGGAATAGACTCCTTTAGAGAAACATATAATATTGTAACTGTCCCAGGATTTATTGTTAGTAAGAATGGAGAGATCGCTGTCCGTTGTGACTCTTCACTTCCAGAAAACCAACTGTTAGATATGTTAAAATAAAGCTTTACTTGAATTTATAATCTCGGAGCTGAGCACTCCTTTCTAAGTGCCACAGCTCCTTTTATTATGAAGTATAAGATCTTATCTTTTATTTTTAAGAGCAATCATATCCCCGTATATAGGCGTTGGCATACCAAAGCCACCTGATACATCTATAATTTGACCTGTTGTATAGGCTGAATCATCACTTGCAAAGTATAAAACTGTACCCGCAATTTCTTCTGGTGTACCCATTCGCTTGATGGGTGTATGTTTCAAGAAAAACTCTCTAAACTCTTCTGTCAAATGATTATTTACTGCTTCTGTTGCCGTCATTCCTGGAAGCACTGCATTACAGCGAATGTTATTTCTAGCACATTGTGTCGCAATAAGCTTTGTTAAGTAGTTAATAGCTGCCTTACTTGTGCCATAGCCAATTTGAGCAATGTCCGGACAGATCCCTCCAATAGATGAGATATTAATAATGCTACCTCCACCATTGGCTATCATATGTGGAATGGCTGCTTGAGAAGCTAAAAATACACTTGATAAATTAAGGTCTACTGTATTTATAAACTCCTCATAAGCTGTGGATTTAATATCTAAATCTACTTTAGGATTAGATGTACCAAAATTATTAACTAATACCTCCAGTCTTCCTTCATTCTTCACCACTTCTTCTATCATTTCCGAATAGCTTTCTTTAACTGTCGCATCATTATAAACGACTTTTACCCTATAGCCTTCTTGATTCAATTCGTCTGCAATTTCCTGCCCTCGTTCTACATTTCTAGCTCCCATATAAACAATCGCACCTTCTCTACCAAAAGCTTTTACACATGCTAGCCCAATGCCTCTTGTTGAAGCTGTTACTACTGCCACTTTATTTTCTAGTTTCATCGTCCTTTACCTCATCTGGAGTGATTTATAACTATCTATTGTTGATTTTAAATTGCCTGTTCTTAGTATGGATATTTCCCCAAGATTTATGACAATATAGAACTATTTTTTATTTTCACAATATCATTCCCCTACACAATAGCCATTCTATTTCTTCTAAATAGTCAACTCTATAATTTGGGGATACTATAAAAAAAGGACAAAGTATGCTTTTCCCACACTTTGTCCTTACTGTTATAAATTTACCTCTATTAACTCCTTAGCCTGCTGACTTGATATCTGCTGTATGGTATTAGACTCTGCATGATTACATCCTACTAACACCAATGTACTAAGTCCTATTATCTTTAAAATTTCCATTATTTTCTTACCCCTTACTCTTTATATTCCCTTGCCTCTCCATTTTAGATCTGCTAACTTTGCTTTTCTGTAATTAAGTCACACTTCTTGTTATCTTTTTTAGATGCTACACCTTAAGGCATCCTCTTTATGATTGTTTTGTATCAAGATGATAAAGCTCGCTCCTTGCCTTTCCTG
>JAEYNQ010000132.1 GCA_023412455.1 Bacillota bacterium | reverse complement strand
GCATTATTAAAACCAGCCTCACGTTCCAGTGTCATATTAAAAACCGTTTTCTTGGAAGTGCTCCCATTACTTTCAGAACCAGTAGAATACTCCTTTTCACTTATACCATCATATGTAATAGTTGTTTTTCCCACAGTCATACTTTGCTTACTAGATTGTGTTTCTTGTGTATTTTTTTCTGCTTCTACATCTACCTTTGCTTGTGCGTTTGTCTCTATTGGTATAATTGTTTCTGCTTGTAAATAATTTAATGGTGTTACTACTCCAACTGATAAACTTGATGCTACTAGACCAAATATAACCTTCTTATAATTTGTTCTTAAACCTATCCCCATAAACTATCCTCCTATTGTAAAATATATATTTATTACAATAATATATTAATTTATAGTTCTTGAATTTTCAATATTGTTAAAATATTCGTAAAGTAACTGTAAACTAGTTTACAGTTACTTTACGAATATTTATCAAATTAAATATATTTAAACTTTTGTTTTTATCGAAGAATCATCTTGTTCAAGTATCTTTGTAACGAAAAAATCGTTATTATGGGAAGAAGCATAGGCTCCAGCGTAGCAACTCATTTAACAGCTACCAGAAAAACCTCCTCTGTCATCCTCATTTCTCCCTTTGACTCCCTCACCCATGTCATCAGTCAAAAATGTCCTATTCTCCCTACATCTTTGGTCCTAAAACACAAATTTGAATCCATCAAATATGCTCCTTCAGTCACTTCACCCGTCTACATCTTAGCAGGAAGCAAAGACTGGCTAGTCCCTACCTCCCTAACCCAAAAATTAGCCCAATCCTTCACCACCGAAGTCACCTACACCGAAATCCCCCATGCAGATCACAACTCCATCGACGACTACGCCACCTACTGGCCTCTCATCGGCGACTTCTTAGCTAAGTAAATGCTTAATAAGCAGTCTTACATTTTCTATTTGCTCATTAAGTCCCGTAAAAGTTCTACTCTGTATTAACCATGGATATTGAATTGCTATTTCATCTACAAACTGGATAGATTTAGTTAGCACTTCTTTCTCAAACTCACTCTGCAATATACTGACTTTCTTAAAACTAGTTTCACTTAATTTAATTTCTTCCTCGATTTTCTTACCAGATTTAAGCTCCACTATGCATTTGAGCTTTCCTAATGAGATTGTGGGGGTCCCTATTGATATAATATTCTTATTCATATCATATTTTGTTTTAACCTCTCTAACTATTAACTGCTCGCCTTGCTTGCTAAACTCAATAATTTGGGGACACTCAATCTCACAAAGTGTTACATAATCTGATTGTTGTAATGCTACAACAGTATCTAGTAAATTTTTAAACCATGAAACCAATAGTTCATCTTGAAAACATCCAGCATCATACATTTCCGTTGTAATTTCACCATCATACATATACCCTATTGAGCTCTCACCAAATTGAAGCTCAATGAGCCCTTCTATATTTGCCCACTCATTATCATATGCTCTTGCATCCAACGCTTTTAATTGCTTATAGCTTTCAACGATCCTATAATTTATTTTAAACATATATCAGTCTTTCCTTAATATTAATGTAGTCTTTATAAAAGCTTCTCGATTAAAGAGTAAAAAAGAGGCAGGAAGAAGTGCGTAATTACTTTATTTCTGAAATATACTCATCGAAACTTGTTGAATTTATTGTTCCGTTATCTATGTTATTTTCAATATCCGAAATAAACGCTTTTGCGAACCCACCATATTTAAAAATATATGTCTTTTCTATTTTTATATCCTGCAAATATTTTTTAATTTTTTTCTCTACCCCCTTTTCTTTGGTAGTAAACAAATAAAGTAAAATAATTAAGAGTATATATACTGCCTCATTAGCTTTAGCTCTTGTCTTACATATCTCTACTATAGTTTTAAATGCACCCCATTCCTTTTCATTAATTGCTAATGAAGCAAAAGCTAATATACTTTTTGTAACCTTAACATAATCAAAGTACATATTTTTTTCATATATAGCACATTCACATACATATCTTTTTTTCGGAACAAACTTTCTTTTGCTTATAATGAGATACCCCTTACGATCATATAGTACTCCAATAAATATAGTTGATAATCCTTTTAGGTGAATTCCTGCTAATAATGTACAAAATCCAACCGTTAAACACATTGTCATATAATCTTTTACTAAATACCTGTTATCAACTAAAATTGGTGAACTTGACAACAAACTAATAAATACTACAAAAGCACTTATAATAAGTGAACTTCTAATTCTAAGTCTAAAATTTCTTTTATTTTTCTTAAATCTCAAATTAGTATTAAACTCAATACTATTTACTTTATTTACTAATTTTATTCTTTGTGCATATTTGCAATAATTTATTAGCAAGTAATCTATTTGTTGTTTGATAACTTCATCTTCCCATTTATTGTCTATCTTTTTTCTTCTATTATACCAAAATTCTTTATACAGCATATCTAACATCTTTTTTTCTACTTTTGTTCCAATAAGTAACTCAATAAAAATCCATAAAACATTTGTATACCTTATAATATACCATGCGAAATATACGCAAACCAAAAAGGTAATCCCTATATATGCTTGATCTCCCAAAATACTATCTAATATAATCATCCATTTTATCCCACATGCTATGTATCACAGGATATTTGGCATATAAACCACTTATTATACCAATATATATCATCGCAACAATCTCAGCTACATTTTGACCAACACGAAACTTTTTAGTATTTCTAAATGGATTTCTATCTCCTTTTTTCCCGAAGTAAAAAATATTTATCTGTTCATCAGTTTTAAGTCCCTTTAATATTAATTCTCCTATTATTTCATACACAATAAAAGTTATCATGAATAATATTAACATTAAAATCAATTGCAGAATATTTTCCATTTCTCCTCCTTCAACTCTGTAATAATAAGCTAATTATTGATTTACAAATCTGTCATAAACTTAACTAATTCATAAGTACCCCACTAAAATAATATTTCATACCTCTTAACAATTAGTTGCATAGTTTGTAGTTATCTAAATTTATGCACTCTCAAAATCCCCTTTTTATACTAATATCAATATAATTCTATTTTATTATAAGTATTTCTTATAATTATTACAATATTCTGTATTATGTTTAATATTTTCATTCAATACCTCCTAGATTATTAGCAAGAGTCATTCTACCTGCAGCTCTGCTTCCGCAGAATTTAGTAAAAAATCTTGGTGAGCCACTATAGGCTGGTTTTAAGGGCAGCTGTTTGAACCTCAAGTACTCTTCTTGAGGTGAGTTTGCCCTGTTAGCCTGTAGGGGGGAGCTTAGATTTTTCTAAATTCGAGGACTCGCAGTCGGAAGGTAGAATGACTCTTGCAGACGTTCATCAATAATTGTGGGCATTCATTAATTCTTCTTAAGTCTCACAAATGCATCCTTAATCTGTGATCTAGCCACTTGGATTAAGATAACGATAATGAGGAGGATTCCCTTAATGGCATCATTAATAAGATAATCCATCTTAAGGGCAACGATAATCTTATCTATAATGGTATAAGACCTGGCACAAAATATAATGATCGTTGGCTCTGATAATATTGCATTATCCTATATGTTTAGTCCCTCTATCACCACCATTAACCAACCTAAATTTCAAGAAGACTATTCTGCCTGTGAGACTTTACTAGACACCATCTATCATCCTTAAACAGCAGCAAAATCATTTTTACTTGATATGGAGCTAATCATCCGTAAGCCTACTTCCATAATGTATAAGTAACCATTTATCTTGAGAAACTCCCTAACCTCATACTTTTTACTCGTTGCTTTTCTTGTCTTCCATAAAAAATATAAAAATGCCCATGGCTGCTACCGTTAATTCTCCATAGGCTACTGCTAGATTACTATTGATAACATAAGCAATAGAAGTCAGTAAGGTCTCTAGGGTAGCTGGAATTCCTACCCAGAAAATTTCTTTTAAGATTTCAACTGTTGGTTTTAATAGATGTAAACTTGGCCTAAGAATGGTTTTCTTGTTTATGTAAAATAAAAGACTCGCAAGCATTCCTACCCCTTCCCAATCACTGTAGCAATAGTCGCACCTGTAATCTCGAGTCCAAAGGTAAAAATAAAAATAGGATCTAGAATAATATTGGTAATGGTGCCGATAATCATGCCAAAGACTGAGTATTTCACAGATCCTTCACTTCTTAATAATTGTCCAAATGTATAATTCCCCATTGTCAAGAAACTACCTATCAGAATGACTCTGACATATTGCGATGTGAATAACCTGGTATTCTCTTTTGCCCCCAATGCATTTACTACCTGTGGCAGAAATAACAGCCCCAAAGTGGCTATGATGATACTACTTATAAGTGTCAGTTCAAATCCAATGGTCAGGGTATGCCTTGCCTTTTCCATTTCCTTTGCCCCCATGCTCCACGCAATCAAGGAAGAAGCACCTGTCCCCACCATATTTGAAATGGCAATGGTGACCATCATCACTGGATAAGCAAGGTTAACTGCTGCAAGCTGGTAATCATTATGGAGTAGCCCTATAAAAAAAGTATCCACCAGATTATAGAGGACCATGATAAACACACCTCTACATAATACTCTAACCTATTCGTGCCAATCTCACCAATATTAAACGAACAAAAGTGTCCATAGGGCACGTATTGGTTCGCGAAGTAGTGAAAGTGTAGAATACGAACTTTTCTACAAGATACGAAAGGTCTACTGCAAATCTATCTCTCAATAGTTTTGCAGCAGACCTTTCCGTTTGACTCTATTCTATTGTGATTTTCGCTCAAAGCTTAGACAATCTGTGTCGCTATAAGTTTCTGCATCCCCTAGATTGGCTACCTCGATACCATCTGCCAGAGAACAGTGACTTCTGACATGATACATACATGTTCCTACTTCGCAAAGTACCGCTTCTGTCTCTCCTCTTTTAACTTCATCACCTATGGAATTACTCACTTTTTCTTTATTGATATAGGTACTACAGCTTGTTTCTTCAGTGATATTTGCTTTATCTCCTACAATCTTTAGGACACTTGCATCGCAAATGCCACTTTGATTATAAGAACAGGTGGCTACACTACAACTTATCTTGGGCATGGAACTTTCCTCCTAATATGATGCTTTTTTAATACGTATACAGCTATTATGAGTTCCCTAGTCACAAAGTATGCACCCTCCTGATGGATAACTTTAACGCTCCCTTGCTACCACTATTCCAATTTTTAGTTAATCATTGGACATTTATAACATTACGTACAAATACTACCTATTTATCTGTTAGATACCTCACAGACTCTTACATATTTTGATTAACTAAATCCATTAATGCCTGATAAAATTCGGGATACTCTTTTTTTATCCGTACAATGGATCCATTACCATCTAAAAAGCAATGTTCAGAATGCCCTATGCATATGATGGTGTGATCACTCCTTTTCGTCATTTCATATTTTAAAAGAAGTTTGACCCCCTTAAACGCCTCTACAGACACGAAGATTTCTATTTCATCCATAAATCTTGTACTTGCTCTATATTTACAATCAATCGCAGTTACTGGAGATATAACCCCTGCCTCTTCTAATTTTGCATAGCCCCAGCCCAGTTGTTCTAAATAATCAACACGGGCTTCCTCCATCCAACGAATATAATTGGAATGATGGGTAATGCCCATCTTATCTGTCTCATAATACTGTACTTTATGTGTATAGGTCCTCATGGCTCACATCCTACCTTCTTGTACTTTTTATCTCTCTTTTATACTTTACTCCTTAATGGTCCCTAAAGTAACTGCGCCTAACTTTATGCCTCTTCACGAAATCCGTATTCTTGAAAACCTCCGGGAATAGCAAGGGCATCATAATCCTCTGCACCTATTTCATCAACAGTCTTATCCATTACAATCGGTACACCAAATGTACTATACACTGTTTCCTTAAAACCACAGGTTATCACCTGGACATCTACTTTAGCTTCATCTCTTGCCCATCCCAACACATCTATGAAAACGCTAAATTCCATTGTTTCAAAAGCTTTTAAACACAACACGAGCACTTTCATCTTCTACTTACCTAGGTAATTGTCGGTTTTAATATAAAATAAGACAATCAAGCTTTTTATAATATCTACCTCCATCGTCTTATGCTTATGGGAAGATAATGCTTATTTTAGTCCCTTTTGTTGGTTCTGATTCAATGGTCAATTTTGCATTATGTTTTTTTGCTATTACTTGGCATAAAGTAAGACCCAGACCATTCCCCCCTTCATTACGGCTTCTTGCTTTGTCTACTCTATAAAATGCTTCTGTCACCTGACCGACTTGCTCTTTGGTCATTCCCTTGCCATTATCCTCTACCTCAATAATGGGATGTCCTTCCTTTTCATAAGCTCTGACTGTAATCTTGCTTTCAGCTTTATTACATGCTTTGATGGCATTGTCTATCAAGTTAATGAGCATGCTTTCCATTAATTCTTCATTGCCACAAATTTCATCTCGTGTAGGATACACCTTAAATTGAATGTCTTTTTCTCTCAGCTTTATATTTTCAAGTTGATGTAGCCGCTTTAATAATTCTCTACACTTAATCCTTTTCTTATCTAGCTGTGTGTCTTCTCTTAAAATAGCTAGATTAAGTAGCATCTCAGAAATTGTCTTGAGTCTCTTGCTTTCATGTAAAATAAACTGTGTACACACATATTTGTCTTGCTCCGTTAACTTTGTCTTTTGAATATACTCTGCATAACCATAGATTGCTGTGAGGGGTGTTCTTAATTCATGAGCCAAATTATCAATGAGCATTTGCTTCTCAGCAGCATTGTCTTCCAGCTTCTTCATCTGGGCTTTAATGGTATCTGTCATTGTATTGAAGCTTAATACAACTTCTCCAACTTCTCCTTCACCTTTCATATCAAGCTTCTCTTCATAATTCCCTGCTGCAATCTTTCTTGAAATTACTGATATCTTCTCTAATGGTCCAAATAAATGTTCAATAAGAATCCATAGACAAATACTTAAAACCCCTGAAAAGAGAGTTGCCCCTATTAATAAAGAAATAATATTATGTATCCAATTATCAATGATGGGTGTGACATCTGTATAATACACTAAGGCATAATCCTTATATTGCTCTGGTAGATAACCACATACCCTAATATATTTTCCACCTTCCATGCTGACTACTTGCGTCACAATGGTAGCTCTATTTTTTACAACTTGCTCAATCGCTAGTGTTTGCTCCGACGCCAAAGAGGAATAGACACATTCTCCCTTGTTATAGGCCTGCAGGTAGATGTTTTGAAGACTGTAGCGATTGCCATAATCCTTGTAACAGGTCTCAATGGCTTGGTCAATATCATTCCCCCTACCTTCTAG
>JAEYNQ010000130.1 GCA_023412455.1 Bacillota bacterium | reverse complement strand
TTTATGAATTAGTAATATTTAACAGCTCTCATGCCAAAAAGCGTTGAAAACTTTAAAGAGATTTGATAGTATTACTTTAGGAAAGAAAAGGGAGAGAGCATATGACACAGATTAGTGATATGAAGCCTCAAGAAAGTATTAAAGGCTGTTATTTATGTAAGTTTAAGCAAATATTAAAGAATAAAAATGGTAAGGATTATTGTACCATTAGATTACAAGACCGCACTGGTGCTATAGATGGAAAGATATGGTCTTTTCATAGCTGTATCTTACCTTTTGAAGTAGATGATATTGTGGAAGTAGAAGGAGAAACCCTTCTTTACCAAGATAATTTACAACTTAATGTGAATAAGATTCAAAAGGCAGAAGGGGGTTATGATCTAAAAGACTTTATTCCACATACCAAAAAAGATGTAAGTCAATTAGAAGCAGACTTATTAGACCTTATAGAAAGTGTTCAAGAATCTTATATTAAAGAACTTTTAGAAAATATTTTTCTAGAGGAAGTCACTTATGAGGATTTTAAGATGCATAGTGCAGGTAAAAGTGTACATCATGGTTATTTAAATGGATTACTTGAGCATACTGTAGCCGTTGCAAAGTTAGGACTTTCTATGGCAGAACTCTATGAAAATGCACACAAAGACTTAGTCATTGCAGGTTGTCTACTTCATGACATTGGGAAGCTAAGAGAATTATCAACTTTTCCAAGGAATGACTATACCGATGAAGGACAGCTCATTGGTCACCTAGTGATCGGTTCAGAAATGATTCATGATGCAGCTAGTAAGATTGAAGGATTTCCTGCAGAACTAGAAATG
Organism: Bacillota bacterium; assembly: GCA_023412455.1. Lineage (GTDB taxonomy): Bacteria > Bacillota > Clostridia > Lachnospirales > Cellulosilyticaceae > Sporanaerobium. Next base: position 4,973 of record JAEYNQ010000130.1, on the reverse strand, counting down.
CTACTTAAACATATTGTGATTGCCCATCATGGAGAATATGAATATGCTTCACCTAAGAGACCAAAGTGCATTGAGGCAATGATTGTTCATTTAGCAGACTTCTCAGATTCTAGACTTAAGATGATAGATGAGTTTTTAGAAGCAAGTAATGACGAACCTTACGCAGGTTATCATAAACTATTAAATAGGAATATTAGACGTGTTAAGTTATGAAGAAAGAGAAAATAAACACTCTTAAAAAGCTATCTGCCAATGAAATCAATCGCTTCATTTACTGTCCTTATCAATGGTATTATGGGCGCTATTATGGACAAACTGAACTTAAGACGAGATATAAGGCATTAGGGAATAAAGGAAGTAAGGTAGAAAATAACTTTGCTAAAGGCATTAGATTTCATAAAGCTTACTATAGGCGTTATCATATAAGACGTATGCTTATTGCAATCTTACTTGTTTTAATCATCATTCTTGTAGTAGGGAGTATAAAGCAATGGTTCAAATAATAGAGATAGGGGTTTTGTTAGCTTTTACCTTTGTTCTATGGTTAGGATTTAGACCTACCATTAAGATGAAAGAGCGAAGGGAAATAGGTGTGAAGCGGGCAAATCCTATCTATAAAGATGAAAAGGGGACAAAGCTACTTAGAGCAGAGGACTTAGGACTGCAAGGGAAACCAGATTTTATTTTTGAGACTTGGCTCGGAAAACGTTATATACCATTAGAAATTAAAAGTGGAAGACTGACAGAGGATGAGCCACATTTAGGAGATATGTATCAGCTTGTAGCCTACTTCTTAATTATAGAAGAAGTTTATGGTAAAAGACCACCTTATGGAAAATTAGTATATGCCAATAAGACCTTCACAATTCGTAATACTGCGAGACTTCGTAGGGAGCTTCATCAAACGATGAAGCAAATGAGATGGATGTTAGAGGAACGTTATACACCCGTAGCAACACCCGATTTTATAAAGTGCAAGCATTGCATATGTAAAGATACTGTTTGTGAGTGGCAGGGGGATTAAGATGAAAAAAACAGATAATGATAAAATAGGTAATGATAAAAAGGAAGGCAAAGGTTCAGTTTTACTGGAACGCTATTTGCAAAAGAATATGACAGATCGTATGCAACAGGTGGATGATGAAGCATTAGCTAAGGCCATTAAAACCCTACTTTATGCAGACGAGAAGAAAAATAAACGTTTAAATTAGGAGCAACTATGGAGAAACGAATTGAAAAGAATCAGCACTATGAGCTTACTATCATCGATATGGGCTCAGAAGGAGAAGGAATTGGAAAAATTGATGATTTTACAGTTTTTATTCCTCAAGCTGTGACTGGAGATGTAGCAGAAGTACGTATTGTGAAAGTAAAAAAAAGCTATGGATATGGTAAATTAATCAGGTTAATCACACCTTCACCTTTTAGAGTAAGTCCTATATGCGAAGTAAGCCATACTTGTGGCGGCTGCCAGCTTCAACATATGGATTATGGTGCTCAATTAGCTTGGAAAACCAAGAAGGTAAAAGATTGCCTTATGCGAATAGGTGGCCTAAAAGACATAGAGGTATTAGATACTTTAGGAATGGACGAACCTTACCACTATCGTAATAAAGCCCAGTATCCTATCCGTAAAATAGATGGGAAAGTACAGACTGGTTTTTTTGCGACACGTAGTCACAAGCTTATTCCTCTTGAGACTTGCTATATTCAAGATCCTAAAAAGGAAATTGTCATGAAAGCTGTTCTAGATTTCTTAGACAAATATCAAATTAGTATTTATGATGAAGAAAAACACCTTGGTCTCGTACGTCATTTAATGATTAAAACAGGTTATCATACAGAAGAAATGATGGTCTGCTTGGTGATTAATGGACATAGATTGCCCCATGCTGAGGAATTTGTGAAAACGCTGAAGGTAGTGGCACCTATTACAAGTATTATACTCAATCATCATACAGCTAAGGGTAATACCATTTTAGGGAAAGAATGTACGGTACTAGAAGGTAAAGAAACCATTATTGACTATATTGGAGATTTGAAATTTAAGATTTCACCTTTATCTTTCTTCCAAGTAAACCCACAGCAGACAGAAGTACTTTATAAAAAAGCACTAGAATATGCTGAACTAACAGGAGAAGAAGTGGTTTGGGATGCTTACTGTGGGATTGGCTCTATTTCCTTATTCCTTGCCCAAAAGGCAAAAAAGGTATATGGTGTAGAGATTGTGCCTGAAGCTATTGAAAATGCCAAAGAAAATGCCACCCTCAATGGCATTACTAATGTAGAATTCTATACAGGCAAAGCAGAAGAAATCATTCCTCAAATGTACCAAGAAGGTATTATAGCAGATACAATTGTAGTAGATCCACCACGTAAAGGTTGTGATGAGGCACTTTTAGAGACATTGGTTCAAATGTCCCCTCATAAGATTGTCTATGTATCTTGTGACCCAGCAACATTAGCCAGGGATTTAGCTTATCTTGTAGCACAAGGTTATAAGGTAGATAAGGTACAACCAGTAGACATGTTTCCGCAGACTGTACACGTTGAGACGGTAGTGAAGCTTAGTAGATAAACCCTAGTAATACCAAGGCTTAGAGCGATTTTGTTTTGAAGCTGTTAATGTGTTTTTAGTGTTTGAAGCCATATTTATATGTTCTCTCATGGATAGGGGGTTCACAATTTGGCGGAACTAGTTCATTTTGCCAAATTGTGAACCCTTACGCGCAAAGATATAAAAATGATGGAGGATGACTAAATGCCAGAGATATGTATATTTTTTGGAATTAGGATAACAATTAATTATAATGACCATATACCACCACATTTTCATGCAGAATATAATGGTAATAAAGCGTTAATAGATATTATTAATGGTAGAGTGATTAAGGGCGGATTGCCTAAAAGACAATTAAAACTTGTACTAGCTTGGGCGGAGATTCATAGAGATGAGCTAATGCAAGATTGGGAATTAGCAAAAGCACATCAACCACTTTACAAAATTGCACCATTAAGTTAAGGAGGGTGAAAAGATGGATTATTTTCCAGAAGTTATTCAAGCAATCCCAACAGATGACTACACCGTATATGTGTATTTTGATGATGGAAGTATCAAGTTATATGATGCTAAAGAATTAGTAACCAAAGGTATATTTACACCATTACAAGACATAGAAAAATTCAAAGGAACATGCACAGTACTTAACGGTACATTAGCATGGGACTTAGATGGGAATTATGATGAATCCACATGTCTTGATATAGACCCTTTTTCAATTTATGAAGAGTGCCCAGAAGTAGAAGAACCTACATTTTTATTTATATAAAGTGAGAGACTTAGAGTAATCTAGGTCTTTTTCTTTTCTATGATAAGTGAAAGAAGGAATTAATCATATGGTCGGAACAAAGAGAAGTAATATTAAAATAGGAGCAACTGTTCTAGTTGTTCAAAAACAAAACCAACGTACTGGAAAGTTAACAGAAGGAATAGTGAAAAAGATACTTACGAATTCACTGGAGCATCATCATGGGATTAAGGTAATGCTGGAAAGTGGCATTGTAGGTAGAGTGAAAGAGATAAGGTAAGAATACTAATAAAAGATACGTAGAGGCGTAATAATAGGTCTACTAGTAACATTGAAGTTTAGACTAACTATTACACGTTGAGACTGTAGTGAAGCTGAGTAGATAAACTCTAGACATATCAAGGCTTAGATCAATTTTTTATTCTAAGCCTTGATGTGTTTTTAGGGGTAAAATAGGTCAAATTATATGTTCCCAAAGGATAGGGGGTACACTATTTAGCAATAAGCAGGATTTACGCCAAAAGGTGCATGGTAGGATGAAGCATTTGAAATATTTTTATAATTTAGATATAATAATATGCAGGGAAAGAATGCCACTGAGAGTATCTAGTTCACTTAAGCAATATACTAGATAATCATAAGAACGATGGATATTATGGAGGAAGAAGATGGTAGATTCAAAATTCAAGTTGCTAAAAATTATATTCATTATCACCATAGTGTTTATTAGTGTTATCCTATTAAAAATAGTGCCAGCATTAACCTATTACAATGCATCAAATACTTATGATGATATAAATTATAAAGAATGTTTTTATGAACAAAGAGATAGTTTTGAGAGTATGAAAGATAGAGTACTTTCATTAAAAAAGAAATATGATACAGATACAGTAGAATTATGGCTTAACTATCCGTATAATAATGATTATTTTAAGATAGAAGAAAAACAAATAAATCTAACTGCCAAAGAAATAGAATGGGTGAAAAATATAAGCAAAGCATGTGGAACAGAAACCTTGTCCCGCATTATATATGAAGATGAAAGAATACTATTTGGCATGGAAGGAAATCACTATGCTTTTGTATATACAACTACTGGAGAGAAACCTACCTATATGAGTGTGCCAGATGAGTATTGGAAATGGAAGAGAAAATATTTAGAGAGTGGTTGGTATTACTTTAGAGCACAATAGCTACATATATACATTCTAGTAAAGATAGAGGTACAATGAATATGGACGGAACAAAAAGAAGTAACATTAAAATAGGAGCAACAGTTGTAGTTGTTCAAAAACAGGATCAACGTACTGGAAAGCTGACAGAAGGAATAGTGAAAAAGATACTTACTAATTCCGCCTGAGCATCATCATGGTATAAAAGTGATGCTAGAGAGTGGTATTGTAGGTAGGGTAAAGGAGATAAGGACTTAGGAGCATATCCTTGATATGTTTCTAAGCCTTTTTTGTTGTAAAGCCTCCGGGATATGAGTACGTAATTTGAGAATCAAGATATAAGAATGTGCACATGGTGTTTACCTATGTTACCTTGAAGTATTGTTATTAATCCCACTTCATATTCTTGTTTTAGCATTTTTCTTAGTCTCCGAGCTATTTCACTTTTAGTACTTTATATCTGTACTTTATAACCCATATAAAATGATTTTTT
>JAEYNQ010000233.1 GCA_023412455.1 Bacillota bacterium | reverse complement strand
ATCATTGGTCTTAGCTATTTCTTGTAATTCTTCCATTAACCACGTAAAGCTTAATACCTTTTGACTGGGTCCTGCTCCTAAAATGCCTAGTTCTTTACATAATCTTGCGGCCTCAAAGAAATCCATATTTTGCCTTAGGGCATACTCACTTATGGCATTAATACTGGCGGCTCCAATCCCTCTTTTGGGCACATTAATAATGCGCTTTAGGGCCACATCATCTTTAGGGTTACTAATTACTTTAAGATAACTAATAAGGTCTTTAATTTCCTTTCTTTCGTAAAAGCGCGTTCCTCCTAAAAGACGATAAGGAATGGAACTAGTAATAAACTTTTCCTCCACCACACGGGACTGTGAATTGGTGCGATAAAGAACTGCAAAGTCTTTATAGTCTCTCTCTCCCTTTTCAACTGCTCTTACAATCTGAGCCGCAATCATTTCTGCTTCTCGGTACTCATTATCTGTATCTAGAATAGAAATGGTTTCTCCAGCCTCACTGTCTGTCCATAAGCTTTTGGGCTTTCGGCCTTTATTATGAGCTACCACACTATTGGCTGCATCGAGGATGTTTTTCGTTGAACGATAATTTTGTTCCAGCTTAATCACTGTAGCCTTTTTAAAGTCTTTTTCAAAATCTAGGATGTTACGGATATCTGCACCACGCCAACCATAAATGGATTGATCGTCATCCCCTACTACACATAAATTTTGATGACTTTTTGCCAGTAATTGAACCAATTGATATTGTACCCCATTGGTATCCTGATACTCATCTACTAAAATATATCGGAATTTATGTTGATACTCTTCTAGAACATCCTCGTTAAATTTAAAGAGTTCATAGGTATTCATAAGTAAGTCATCAAAGTCCATAGCATTGTTTTCTTTTAGTTTCTTTTGATACGCCCCATAGATTTCCGCTATAATCTTGTCCCGATACTCTCCGCCAGCCTGTTCTTTAGCCATACTGGGAGTAACTAATTCATTTTTCTTATTACTAATAGCTCCTAATACTGTTCCTACAGGAAAATTCTTTTCATTGACATTTTGATTTTTAATAATATCTTTTAACAAAGCTTTTTGGTCAGATGTATCATATATTGTAAAGTATTTGCCATAGCCCAGTCGTTCGCTATGTCTTCTTAAAATACGTACACACATGGAGTGAAAAGTACTGACCCACATTTGACTAGCTGTTTCTTCTCCAATAAGACTACCTACTCTTTCCCTCATCTCAGCAGCTGCTTTATTGGTAAAAGTAATGGCCAAAATAGACCAAGGGGCTACCCTTTTGTTTTCTACAAGATGGGCAATACGATGGGTTAATACTCTTGTCTTACCAGAACCTGCTCCTGCCAAAATAAGGAGTGGACCTTCTGTGTGCAAAACAGCCTCTTTTTGCATCTTATTTAATCCTGCTGTAAAATCACGCATACTTAATATCTCCTTTATTTTTATACTTCGCCAAATATTTATTCTACGAGCAAAATAAAACAGCTTGGGTAAGCTGTTTTATGATTGTTCAATACGTTCTAATATAATTTTATAGCCATCTGAGCCATAACTTAAACTACGATTTACACGACTAATAGTGGCAGTGGATGCTCCTGTAAACTGTTGAATCTCTGTATAGGTCCTTTTAGCCTCTAACATTTTAGCTACCTCTAATCGCTGAGCAAGGGATTTTAGTTCATGTACCGTACATAAGTCCTCAAAAAAGGCATAACACTCTTCCACTGTCCGTAGTGTTAAAATAGCTTCAAATAATTTATCTGTCACTTCATCCTTTAACTTTGAATTCATAGGCTTCATTTCATCTCCTCGCCTTTTCTTCTATACTTTACCATTGTACAGTATAGAATTATTTATTTCAATCTCTTTTGGGAAATAAATGAAAGAAGCTTGTCCACTCTTGTATTGATAACCAATTCTTCGGGAAAACCTATTTCTTCTAAAAAGCTTAAACTCTCTTGCCACTTGCCTACTTCTAAGTGAAAGTGTGAATCTGTAGCCACCACGACATGGGTACCATATTCTTTACATGCTTCTAATAATAATACTAAATTTTCTCTTACTCCTGGTCTAAAACTAGTGGGCTTAAGGGATGCATTATTAATCTCTAGAAGTGTACCTGTTTCTTTTGCTTTATAAGCTACTCTTTTAGCATCAATGGGATAACGTCCATCTCCTGGATGCCCAATAATCTGAATGAGGGGATTTTCCATAATCTTTTCTAAGCCTTTTGTCACGGTTTCTTGATCAGCAAAACCAATGCATGGGGGATGTAAACTGGCAATAACTAAGTCGACTGCCTCCATAAGCTCCTCTGGTGCATCTACATGTCCTTCATAGTCTATGATATTGACCTCCGCACCTTTTAATAGACGTACACCATATAAAACCTCAGGAATAACTTTCAAATTCATAAAGTGAAAGTTGTGAGCTCCTCCTGGCATACCACTGGTATGATCCGTGATTGCTAAAAGCTCTAGTCCTATTTGACTTGCCTCTTTAGCCATTTCATCTACTGTACTATAAGCATGTCCACTGGCTAAAGTATGCGCATGAGTATCTGCTACAATTTTCATCATATAGCCTCTTTTCTTTCGTCAATTTTTTAGTCATCTCTCTTTATTACGACTTTATTTTATAGTATAATCTATTTTGTATTAAATGCAAAGTTTAGGAGTGAAAAAATGAAATGTGAATGGCTTGATATGAAACGCATCTTTAGCATGCTCTTTGGCACTCTTTTATTAGCAGTGGCTACAAATGGCATTTTATTGCGTAGTCATCTCTTAAGTGGAGGGATTAGTGGAATATCCTTACTCCTTCATTTCTTATTCGATTATAAGGTGAGTATACTTGTCCTCGTTCTAAATATTCCTATCTTTTTATTAGGTCTATTTTTTCTTCGTAAGACCTACTTATTTTATAGCTTAGTAGGTATGCTCATGCTTTCCTTTTGGCTGGAGGTGACCAGTGAGCTTGTCATTCCCACTGGAAACCTTTTAACGATTATTTTAGTAGGTGGTGTCATCCATGGTTTAGGATCTGGCATCATTTTTAGAGTGGATGGCTCTACAGGTGGCATTGATATAGTGGCTAAAATTATTAATAAACATTTTTCTATTAATATGGCTACAATCTTATTTTCTATTAATCTCCTGATTATCCTCCTCTCTATTTATTTCTTTGGTCTAGATATTGCAGTTCTCACATTAAGCACGATGTTTATCAGTAGCCAAGTCACTAACTTTGTTGTAGACGGTATTCATCGCAAGCGTACATTATTTATTGTCACCAATACAAAAAGTTACCAAAGTATTTCAGATGCCATTATGCAGGAAATTCATCGTGGTGTTACCGTCATTCCTGCTTCAGGGGCTTATACCCAGGAAATAAAGTATATCTTATATACTACCATTAGTATTCGTGAAGTTGCCAAGGTTAAACAGGTGACCTTAAGGCATGATCCAAATGCTTTTATGACGGTTACAGTAACTGCACAGGTTATTGGTAATGGCCGTGGTTTTATTCATTTTCCGGAGTAAACCTCTGGTTTCTATTAAAGGGTGAAAACACCAGCTCCTCATGAGAGGAAGTGGTGACTTCACCCTTTTAACTTTACCCTTATTTTCCATTTATATACTCTGTCATTCTCCTATTTGAGGTAAATATTAGATATTGCTTCCTTTTATCTTACCGGATAACAGGGACAAAACCTACCTTTTTTTGAACCTTACGCAAAGTTTTAGTAGCTAAATAATTAGCTGTATCTGCATTTTTCTTAATCAAGCCATCGATGTAAGCCTTATCCTTTTCAAGTTCTCTAAACTTCTCTTGTAAAGGTCTTAATTCTTCTACAACAGCTTCACCGACACAGCGTTTAAAGTCGCCGTAACCCTTTCCTTCAAATTCCCCTTGAATTTGTTCCATACTTTGACCTGTTATCACGCTATAGATGGTCATCAAGTTACTTACACCTGGTTTTGCCTCTTGGTCAAAACGTATAACGCTATCTGAATCCGTTACAGCTCGTTTAAACTTACGAATAATGGTATCAGGGTCATCCATAATAGCAATAGATGCATTCCCATCACTATCAGATTTAGACATTTTACTGGTAGGGTCTTGTAAACTCATAATTTTTGCTCCTACTTTAGGATAGTAGCCATCTGGTACCTTAAAGGTCTCACCATAAATATTATTAAAGCGAATCGCCACATCTCTTGCTAGCTCCAGATGTTGTCTCTGGTCTACTCCTACGGGTACAAGATCTGTCTGGAATAATAATATATCTGAAGCCATTAATACAGGATAGGTAAATAGACCTGCATTAATATTATCACCATGTTTCTGAGATTTTTCTTTAAACTGTGTCATACGGCTTAATTCACCCATATAGGTGAAGCAATTTAATATCCACCCTAACTCTGCATGGCCTGAAACATGAGACTGCATATAAATAGTATTTTTATCAGGGTCTAAACCTGCTGCAATATATTGCATTAAAAGATTTCTTGCATTTTTTCTTAATGTGGCTGGGTCTTGTCTTACAGTAATCGCATGCATATCGACGATACAATACAGACAATTGTATTCTTCTTGTAAAGTGGTCCAATTTTTTAGTGCCCCTAAATAATTTCCTAATGTAATCACACCTGAGGGCTGCATGCCACTAAAAATAACCTTCTTTTGTTCACTCATCTTGGCACCTTCTTTTACTTTTTTATCTTCTCTCATGTTAGCAGACTCGTTCTATGAAATCAAGAAAAAACTCATTATAACTATACGTCTTCCCTTTTCTAGTATATAATAACAGCAGATACCTCATTTTTTTAACAAAGGAGCTGATTATAATGAAAAAAATTGCAAGCTTTACTGTCAATCATTTAGATTTATTACGTGGCATTTATGTCTCTCGAATAGACTATGTAGCTGAAACCCCTGTAACGACTTATGACCTGCGTATGAAAAGACCAAACTTAGAACCTGTTCTAAACAATGCTGAAATCCATGCCATTGAACATATTGGTGCTACTTTTTTAAGAAATCACCCTATTTTTGCTGATGAGGTCATTTACTTTGGACCTATGGGCTGTCGTACAGGCTTTTATCTCATTTTGAAAGGCAATCGTTCTTCTCAAGATATTGCCCCACTTATTACGGAAATGTTTGAATTCGTAGCTCAATTTAAAGATGAGATTCCTGGTGCTTCTCCTCGTGATTGTGGGAACTACTTAGATCTCAATCTGCCTATGGCAAACTACGAAGCCAAAAAATATCTCGAAGAAACCCTTCTTCACCTCACAGCTCAAAATTTAAATTATCCCCAATAAAAAATTGCTCCCTTAAAGTGGACTGTTTAAACCTCAAAGGTCCACTTAAGAGGAGCTTTTTTAATGTCTATTTATTTAACCTCTACGTTCTCTTTCTTGGTATAGCTTTTAAATTCTCTTATGATCAAAACCCCTATAAGGAGAGTACTTATGATATCACTAGTAGGTTGAGCTGCCCAAATGCCTTGTAGCCCCCATACTTTAGCCATAATAATAATGATAGGAATAAGGATAAGCACTTGTCTTAAAAGGCTCAGAATCATAGCTATCTTGGCTTTTCCTATGGCCTGGAAGTAATTGGCCCCCATAATAGGAATAGCAATAATCGGTAAGCTTAAGGAATAAATTCTTATCCCTGGTACAGCTAAAGGTACTATTGTTCCTCCTGCATCAAAGAGACGAATAAGTAACTCTGGTATACTTTGAATAAGGATAAAACCTAAGACCAAAATTGCAGTTGCTGAGCTCATAGCCAGTAGAAGTGTCTTCCTGGAACGCTTAAACTGTTTGGCACCATAGTTGTAACCAATAATAGGTTGAGCCCCTTGATTAATTCCAAAGATAGGCATAAGTACCAACATAATAACAGAAGTAATGGCAGTCATTGCTCCTATAGCAATTTCTTCTCCTGTGGCCTTTAACGCATTGTTGGTAATCACTTGCACTAAACTAATACAAATTTGCATAGCAAAAGGTGCGGAACCAATAGCAAAGATAGCCTGTACTTGCCTACTATCTAATCTTAAATATTCTTTCTTAATCTTTAAATGAGAAGGTCCCTTTGTAAAATAATAAAGACCAATAGAGGCAGAAACAGCTTGTGAAATAATAGTCGCAAGGGCTGCACCTCTTATCCCCATTCCCATTACAAATACAAAAACAGCATCTAAAATAATATTTAAAACACATCCTATAACTGTGGTTACCGCAGATATTTTAGGATTACCATCTGCTCGCATAACACTTGTAAATACAAACCCTATAATATTAAAGACTGTCCCTGCCAAGAAAATCAAAATATACTCTTTTCCATATTGCAAGGTGTTCTCACTTGCTCCAAATAACATTAATAAATCACTGGCAAATAAGAAGCCTAATAGCATAAGAGCAAGCCCCAAAATGACAGAAAGTACTGTCGCATTTCCCAGTATATGCTCTGCCTCTTGTCTTTTTCCCTGACCTAACTTAATTGATATATTAGCTGTTGCTCCTAGTCCAAGAAGCATGGCAAAGGCTAATAAAACAGTTACTATAGGCATTGTAACCCCTACACCTGTAATGGCTAATGCCCCTATATCAGGAATGTTACCAATAAACATACGGTCTACTACGTTATAAAGGGCATTAACAATCATCCCAATAATAGCTGGAATGGAATATTTAATGAGTAGTTGCCCAACAGGTTGTGTACCTAGTTCTTGTTGTCTTTCCATTGTGTTACCTCATTTTCTTTTATCTTTTTCCAATACAACATGTTAGTATACCTTATTATAAAAAGATTTTCAAGAGGTAGCTGTCCCTGCAAACTGTTCCCCTAGTTGTCCCTTTAGCGTATCCATTATCTCTTTATTGGCTCCATAATACAATACAATTAAACGGCCCTTCTTATATAAATGAGTGTTTTGCTTATTACTTATTGTTTTATTTCCTAACTTGGTACCTAAAGGATTAATACTATTACTTATACTTTGCATTTCTTCACTTGTATTATATTCATAAATCAAAACACTTTCTTTACCTATGCTTAGCTCTTCTCGTATAGTAGAAAACACACTGGAATAATAATGGGCTTTTTGTTGAAATGGAATCCCCTTATCTTCTAGTTCCTTAACAAAGCGAGTATAGTCATAATATTCATCCCACTCCGCTTTATAACCTATCTTCAGTTCTTTAGTGTCTGGTAAATAAGTATATCTCTCCTCACCACAGGCAATTTGTAAAGTATTGTCCTCCGTCCAGTTTCCTTCCACTTGAACGCCATCAAGCAAGAATGGCTCTTGCTCACTTACTTTATCCATTAAGCTTCTACTTAATTCTAAAAGCTCATTCCCCTGCTCACCATCATTGGATAAAAGCGTATTCCTTGTGGCATAGTAAGGATATTTTGTTTCCTGTAGGTCAATAACATAGTTATACAACTGATTTCCCTTTTGCAAATAAATCCATGCATAACTGCCATCCTTAGCGATTTTTACTTCCTTAACTCCTGCTAAATACTCTTGATCCTTCCAAACAAAAAGTTCACTTAGCTTTTCTCCCTTAATGATATAAACCTTTTGTCCACCACCCAGGTTGGTTTCAAAAAAGCGAGTAAAAATCATTTCTCCTTCATCGGAGCAAGATATTTTTTCTTCTTGCTCCGGTGTCTGACTTAAAATATTCATCGTAAAACGGCAAGCATTCTCTACTTCCTTATAAGAAGTGTTTTGCTCAACTTGAGCAAGTGCCATCATTATTTCTTCTTTAGAACCACTATTATAAAACTCCACCAATCGATAAGCACTATACCACTGTACATAAGGATTATCATTCATTAGTCCCTCAAGGAAAAATTTATAGCCATGCTCTTGTACTAATTCTTTGCCTAGATCTTCATTTGGAACAAAACCCATTGCAAAAGGGTTTCCCATCCAGTCCTCCTCTAAAGGAAATTGTAAGACAAATAAATCACCTACTACATTTATCTCTGGTTCTTGCTCTACATTAAAAGGCGTATAAAAGGCTTCTACCGTCTCCTTAGTGTCCGCTTTATGGGTATTAGCTTCTAAGGTTTGTTCTTCCTCAATGGTTACTTTACTCCTAAGCATTGTTAAACAGGCAAGTAAAGCCATTCCAACCCAAAGCATTCCTATTAATTGAAGTGTCTGCTTGGTGTTTCTAAGCTTTATTTTTCGTTTTACATTCTTTTTTTCCCTTACTTTATGAGCCATTCTAGCCACTCCCCCCTTGCTCTACTTCTCTAGTTCTGACTTCTTCTCTCTTAAAGAAAGCCTTTCTATTTATTATTCCTCTCTTGCTTAACATAAAACCACTCATGGTTAGTAGCTTTAGATTTCTTTTTCTTTTAGAAGGCCTAATCTATAATGTTCGGTTAGCATAAGTAACGCTTCGATTTGCCCCATAATATCTTTTCCTACATCCGTATCCACAACACGCTTACGTTTATAGACATATTCAATAATATTGATGGATGTCACAATATCCTTTTCAGATAAAATAGCCTTCTCAATTCCTTCAAAAGGTTCATGAGATGCTAACTGTAGCCCCCACGAATTATAAATAAGGGTATAACCTGCTATACCTGTTACCTTCTGATAGGCTTTTGTAAAACCACCATCAATGACAATAACCTTACCTCCTGCCTTAATAGGTGTCTCCCCATGTTTAACTTGTACAGGCACATGTCCGTTAATAATATGGGCTTCACCTGAAGCTACTCCAAACTCCTCTAAAATCCTATCTGCTAAATGAGGATCATCTAAATGGGCATAATAAGCATTTTTAGCTTCATCAATACATTGCTCATCTTCCTCAATAAAATATCTTTCAAAAGTACTCATTTTATCTTTTCCAAATAGGGGAGAATTTTTCCCACACCACAAGTACCACATCATATCTCGGCCCTTTTGCTTTATTTCATCCTCCTGCTCACGGAAGTAACCTGCTCTAACTATTTCCTCTAGCTTATCTAAATAACTTTTTCCACTATAGGTTTTTCCATCTAAAGTAATTTCTTTAAAGTGACCATCTTCTTCTAGCAAAATACAGCCATGATAAAGTAGGTTATTATTATAAACCTTATACATACTGCCTTTGGAAAAAATAAAGCGAATATGCTCTTGAAGCTTGGAGCTTTGTACAAAAGATAGAATAAGTCTTTCTATGACTTGTTCTTCCTCCGGCGTTAATTCATAAGGCCTACTAGGATTAACGGTTGGAAAATCGATATTTTTGAGATGATACCAGTGCCCCTCTATTTCAATGGTTTTATTCTCATAATTAATCTTATGTAATAAATCACGTTCTTTCATAGAAGGGTCAAAACAGCTTTCATTTAACTGATGCTCTAGTTTAAACTGAATAATGGTAATCGCCTTATGCATAAGGGCAATTATTTCACCACTATCTTTTTGCAAGGTATCTAAGCCTTCCATATTAGGGAGAAAGGCTTCATAATCCGTTTTTTTATAACACTCTAGAGCAAAACTAGCCAGTGGTAATAAATTAATACCATAGCCATCCTCCAGAGTTTCTAGGTTGGCATATTTACAAGCATTTCGGATAACATTGGCAACACAGGCCCCGCTTCCAGCTGCAGCACCCATCCATAAAATATCATGGTTTCCCCATTGAATATCAATGGAATGATATTTTAGCATGGTATCCATTACCCAATCTGCCCGAGGACCCCTATCAAAGATATCCCCAATAACATGTAACCGATCCACAGCTAAACGCTGAATAAGGTAACAAAAGGCGCATAAAAATTCTTTTCCTTTATTGAGACTGACAATGCGCTCAATAATTTCATTATAGTATTTATCCTTATTACTGGTATCAATTTGCTCATTAAGGAGTTCTTCCATAATGTAGGCAAATTCCTTTGGCAAAGCCTTTCTTACTTTAGATCGGGTGTATTTAGAAGAAATCACTTTGCAAAGCTTAATAATGCGAAAGAGATTTAAGCGGTACCAGTCATGCATATCTTGTTCCTTGTTTGCAATTTGCTCCAACTTCTTTTCTGGATAATAAATAAGCATCGCTAAGCTACGACGCTCCCTCTCAGAAAGCTCGCTCATAAATAATGCATCTATTTTAGGTTTAAGTACACCTGATGCATTTCTTAAAACATGAGAAAAAGCTTCATATTCTCCATGAATATCAGATATAAAGTGCTCCGTTGCCTTAGGCAAGTTCAGTATGGCTTGTAAATTAATAATTTCTGTAATAGCTGCATCGGTGGTGGGATACTGCCTTCCCAAATATTTAAGTAATTGTAAGTTCATGGCTTCTGACACACTTCTTCCCCCTCTACTGCTCTACTAACACGATAGCCTGACTTGCTATGCCTTCTTCTCTGCCTGTAAAACCTAACCTTTCTTCTGTTGTGGCTTTTATATTGATTTGCTCCTTACTAATCTTAAGGGCCTTTGCCATATTATCTCGCATGGTCTCAATATAGGGTGCCATCTTAGGGCGCTGTGCTATAATGGTCCCATCAATATTATGGATTGTTGCTTGCTTCTGTCTTAACAAATCCCCTACATGTTCTAATAAAAGGATGCTAGAAATCCCCTTATAGCGTGGGTCAGTATCTGGAAAATGTTTACCTATATCTCCTTCTGCTATAGCGCCTAATAAAGCATCCATAATAGCATGAACAATAACATCTGCATCAGAATGTCCTAACAATCCTTTTTCATGTGGGATTTCTACCCCACCCATAATCAGCTTTCTATCTTTTTCAAGGCGATGTACATCATAGCCCATACCTATTCTTAACATGATTTTACTCCTCTTCTCTTATCTTTTTTTATTTTCTCTCCAGTAGATTCTATTTAACTCTTTTACCTCAATCTAAGTCATTTACCTATAGTATGACTTAAATCCTTGTTTTTATTAATTCAAATAGGAGTTGCAAAAAAAGGACCTTTATCGGGCCCTTTTCATTTATTATCTATACTCTTACATCAATATTTTGTCCTAAATTAGGCTGAACAGATAATTCCATACTTTTCATCCTATCTATGAGTGCTAAACTATTTTGCTCCGCTCCATCAAGTGATTTCTTAAGTAATGAAAGACCCACTCCCTGTCCTAAATTCATTGAAGGCATATTTACATTGGTTCCCGCAATATTCATATCTATTCCCTCCATTTTACCCCTTGATTTAAAATTCAACTCCCTATAACTCTATAATTTTATTCTAAGTTATTTCTTACCTTCTGTCTAGCTTTATTAGACTTTGTACAAAAAAAAATGGCCTAATCCATAAAAAGATTAGGCCATTTAGAAGTGGTCGCTATAGGGCTCGAACCTATGACCCCCTGCTTGTAAGGCAGGTGCTCTCCCAGCTGAGCTAAGCGACCTTATTTTGTTTTAAGTTAATGACTTAACTTAAGCGACCCAGAAGGGACTCGAACCCTCGACCTCCGCCGTGACAGGGCGGCGTGCTAACCAACTGTACCACTGGGCCAAATTTTATAAGCAGGGGCAGCAGGACTTGAACCCACGACATTCGGTTTTGGAGACCGACGTTCTACCAACTGAACTATGCCCCTATAGCCTTTTAAAGAAAACTCCCCGAGTAGGGTTCGAACCTACGACCCTCCGGTTAACAGCCGGATGCTCTGCCGCTGAGCTATCGAGGAATGCAAATGTATTATAGCAAAGTCCCAGACTCATGTCAATAGTTCTCCTTTCTATTTTTTACCTATTCCTATTTCTGACATATATCTGTCCATTCTTAATATACATATATAAAAAACCAAGGGAGGGCTATGATGTTACATACTGTTATATGTTTAAAAGCTTGTGAACAAGAGGACCTTATTTATAAGGGGATTTATAAGACAACTATACCTCTTACTGTTATTCGTGAATTAACACTTATTGAAAAAAGAGATTGGATTCTTTTTAGGGATTCTCCCTATCCAATGTTTGGACATTTTATCTATCACCATTTACATCGTTATCCTCATTTAAAAAACTTTATCACCAAGGAATCCTGTCATTTTGAGTTTATCTATGAATTTATTACCGATCAGGCCTCATTAGAATCCATCTTATGTTATGCCCATGGCAAACGGATCTCTTTACAAAACTATAAAACCAGTGTCCATAGAAAACCTTATCATGAACGCTGGTTAATAGTTGATGCCCATACGCACCATACACTTATTTTCTTTGATTGTGATTTTCTTGCTACCTCTACAAGTCCTGATAACTATTTGAACTTCTCATAAGCCTTTTTAAGGTCTCCTACACTCTTAATTAGTTCATCTGTCATTTCCTTGATGCGTTCAGAATGCGCGGTTTGCTCTTCACTTTCTGAAGCAACTTCTTCTGAAATGCTAGCAGCTTGTTCAACGATTTGAGAGGCTTCCTTCATTTGCTTTTCTACTTGTCTTTTTTGCTCATTTACTTCTTTTAATAAAAGAGTTGTTCGATCAATTTGCTCATCAATGGTTTGCATTTGTTCATCAATAGCTGTGAAAATATCTCTGGTAGATGTAGCTACAGGTACTTGTTCTTTAAAAACGCCTTCTGCTTTAGCTAACTGCTTTAAGGTTTCTTCTTTTTGAAGATGAATATCCTTTACTATCCCAGCTATTTCTTCTGTCGCTACCTGAATTTGATTGGATAATTTTCTAACTTCTTTAGCTACTACATCAAAACCTCTTCCCGCTTCTCCTGCTCGTGCTGCTTCTATATTGGCATTTAAGGCAAGAAGGTTCGTTTGCTCATTAATATCAATAATCGTACCTACAACATGGTCAATTTTATTAGCCTTATCTCCTAGAATGCTAACATGGGTACTAATAACCTGACTCATTTCAACGGTCTCTTCCGTTTGCTCACATAACTTATCTACTTTAGACTTTGTTTCACTACTCATGTTCATGGTTTGCTTGGAGGCTTCTCGAATATCCTTTACTTTGTGATCCACATCATTAATATGCTTGGCTAACTCTTCAATAATATGTAAGGAGGAAGTAATTTGATCACGTTGTTCCTCTGCACCCACAGCTAAGCTTTCTATAGCAGACTCTACGCCTTTAGCTGATTCAGCTGTATTAGTAGCTACCTGTTGAAGTGTATTGGAGTTTTCTTCCACCATAGTCGTTACATTCCGTGCATCGAGAATCAGCTGTTTAATCGTATCAATCATGTTGATAAAACCAACCACTAAAGTTTGTGTTTCTTCATTAGAAATTCTTATCATTTTCTCAATTTTTTCACCTACATTCAAATCACCTTTTTCTATGTCACCCATTAAGCAAGATAACTTACGCAAAGGGGTTGTTACCTTATTACTAAAATAAATACTTACTATCACGCAGACCACCACAAATAGACTAATAGTCATGGCCATTGCAATCGATGCCTTTTGTATATCCTTCATAAGCACTTCTAAAGGGGCATAAATCATAGCCCTCCAACCATTGTCTAAAATGGCAAAACTAATAAGTGCTTCGTCTGATGTCCAAGTATCTACCACCTTATTGTCACTCTGAATCTTATCATAAGCCTTTTCCTGTTCAGCCTCTAATATGGCGTAAGCTGCTTCATTATTATTTGCCACACATTGTCCGTCTCCATCTACTAATCCCACTAAGATTTCAGCTTCAATGCTTGCTTGTTCAATAGTATGGGTAAAAGAGTCATTTTTAAGTAAAGCAATGACAATTCGGGAGTCATTATTAGGCGTAAGTTTACAACCTACATAAGTCCTTGTAGTATCCTCTTCATCTTGTGACCACGCAAAATCATCATAGCTTGCCTTCTTAGCCATCTCATAAAAAGGTTGCTGTGTAAAGTCCTCTTTAATTTTTATATCTCCCTTATGAGATTTATAAGTCACCTTGCCATCTGTCAGAAGATATATATCTTCTATGATCTCTTGACTGGCAATGAGATTATTGAGCTTACTATCTACGGAATTCATCAGTGTAAATTTTTCTTCCGCGCTTAATTTGTCATATAAGGTATTCACTTTTATAAAATCTCTATCTTTAATCATAGTTGCTAAAATGCTTTCCGTTGCGTTAAAATCTTCTTGCAGCTTACCTTGCATCTGTTCCATGATCTTTTGCGAATATTTAGCCAAAGTAATCTCTGTTGATTGATTAACAGCTACAATACTCACTCCACTAATAACCAAGCAGGGTATTAAACTTACCAATAGTAGAATAATTACCATCTGAGTCTTCAGTGGTGCTTTCTTTCTTTCACTTTTATGCACAGTATCTTTTTTAAGGCTTCTCTTACTTTTTTTCATACTATTTCCTCCCCCTAATGCACTCTTTCATGCACTTCCTATACATTATGATAACATATAGTCAGAAATATAGGAATACTTTAGCAAAAATATACATACGCGCTTTATATATTCTAAATATAATTTTTATTTTAAATATTTTAAATAAAAATAGAGGCTTATGTTGCATCCTAAAAGCATCCTCCCTTTAGGATATAGAGTAACATAAGCCTACATTATTTTTATAAGTTTTCTACTATACCATCTTTTATAAGCAATAAGAATACCTTATAGATATGATCTCCAATACGTTCCATATGATTTAGAATATCTACAAATACTACACCTGTCTCTACATCACAAAGTCCATTTTCTAAACGTATAATATGATTATTAACACCTAACTCATAGAGATAATCCGCTTTCTCCTCTAAAGCTACTATCTGAGATATTTTAGATAAGTCTCTACTTTCTACACTTGTAATGGTCAAACTAATCATTTCAATAAGTACATTTTGAAGCTCCTTAATATCTGCCATAGACTCTTCACTAAAAGTAAGATGTTTATTAATCTTTGTCTCTATGTATAGGGTATAATCCATGGTATGATCCCCTGCTCTTTCAATGTTATTAATACAATTGATAAAGCTTGGAATCATAAAAGAGTATTTATCGATCAATTCTTCCTTTGAAATTTCTACAATATAGGAAGTCAATTCACGCTGTAAGATATTTAGTCGCTCTTCATTTTTACGGACTTCATCCAGTAATTGAATTTGACCACTATAAAATGCTTCCATGGTTCGATTAATCATTTCTCTTACTAACCTTAAACCTGTTACGTTTTCTGTTAGAACGGCTCTAAAAGCAGCTACAGGTGTCTTAATTAAAAGCTTATCTAAAGGTTTATAAACATCTTCTGACTTATCCCGAATAACGGTCTCCAAAAATCGCACATAGTACTTATTAATAGGTAAAAATAATACTGCACTCAAAACATTAAATACCGTATGGGAGTTAGCTATTTGAAGGGCAATATTATTCGAACCATTAAAAGTTAGTGTGGCCCACTCTATAATCTGAATAAATGGTCCAATAAACAAACCGCATATAACTACTCCAAAAATATTATAGAGAGTATGTGCCCAAGCTGTACGCCTAGCATTAATATTTCCTGATAAGCTAGCTAACTGAGCTGTTATACAGGTCCCTATATTATCTCCTAACATGATTGCAATAGCCCCTGGCAAACTAATGACTCCAGCTTGTCCCAACATAAGGACAAGGCCTACTGTAGCACTACTGCTATGTACCATAGCTGTTGCTACTGCTCCTAATAAAATCCCTATTATTGTTATAGAGGCATAGTTTTGGAAAAAATAACGAATACTTTCATTCGTTTGTATAAAGGGAACGCCATCATTTAAAAGCTTTAACCCCAAAAACATGAGTCCAAAGCCCATAATAGCACTGCCTATATTCTTTAAGGTATCTCTCTTAGTAAAATAAGAAATCAAAAATCCAATAGCCACAACAGGAAGAGCAATTTCTGTCAACTTAAACTTAAAGCTAAAAGCCATCAATTGGGCAGTTACTGTAGTTCCTATATTCGCTCCATAAATAATTCCTACGGCTTGGCTTAATTTCATAAGTCCTGCATTAACAAATCCTACCGTCAAAACAGTAATAGCTGTACTACTTTGGACTAAAACAGTGGTCGCTATTCCTATAAAAAAAGCACTCCAAACATTGCCTGTTAAGATAGATAAAATACGTTGCATAAGCTTACCAGATGCCTTTTCTAGGCCATCTCCCATCTTATCTACACCATACATAAGTAGTGCTGTACCACCTAGTAAACCAAAAATAAATTCTCTCACATTTTAAGCCTCCCTATTCAGTTTCCCTTTCATCCTCTAACTAAAGTAACCTTTTTTATTATATAGTATCTTAGAAAGATAATATATTAATTATTGGGAATTACACATTTAATAAAATTATGTGAGATATTTATTTTTTATATAAAAATTGGGATGATTTTTTTACTATTATTTAATAATAAAGAAGTCATTATTTCTCACTTTTATAGAGAAATAATGACTTCTTTAGGGCTAGCTTCTATGCTCTTTATTTTTGAATATCGCATTGACAGATGTGGGGTCATATAACCTATAGTCTTTACCCCAATATTTATGGTAGAACGAAAAAACCATCATTTCTCCAGTTATAGATAAATGATGGTTATTAAATAGCGGAAGGGGGATTTGAACCCTCGACACCACGGGTATGAACCGTGTGCTCTAGCCAACTGAGCTATTCCGCCAAAGTGGTCGCTATAGGGCTCGAACCTATGACCCCCTGCTTGTAAGGCAGGTGCTCTCCCAGCTGAGCTAAGCGACCTTATTCTATTTTAAGTTAATGACTTAACTTAAGCGACCCAGAAGGGACTCGAACCCTCGACCTCCGCCGTGACAGGGCGGCGTGCTAACCAACTGTACCACTGGGCCAAAATATTTAAGCAGGGGCAGCAGGACTTGAACCCACGACATTCGGTTTTGGAGACCGACGTTCTACCAACTGAACTATGCCCCTATACATTCCACATTGGAAACTCCCCGAGTAGGGTTCGAACCTACGACCCTTCGGTTAACAGCCGAATGCTCTGCCGCTGAGCTATCGAGGAATATATGTATGACTGGATAAGTATTTCCACTTACCTTGTAAGTATAACTCATTTATTGACTTATGTCAATACTTTGTAGTCACAAAACTAAACACAATCTTTGTTTTAACCGTTATTGATGACGTTCTATCTCATGATAGAAGTATTGAACTTCTTAACTCACTTTTGCTCGTTAAGCTTTTCTTATCTAGGTCAAACCCTCGAACCGTTAGTACTTAGTACCTACACACATTACTGTGCTTACAGCCTAAGCCTATCTACCTCATAGTC
>JAEYNQ010000215.1 GCA_023412455.1 Bacillota bacterium | reverse complement strand
GGTTCATGAACATCCGCATCCTTTTGGGCTACTACCAATAACCGCTCATCTTCTTTCATGCATTCTTCTATTGCCTTTAAAGATTTTTCTCTTCCTACATCAAACTGCATAACTGTCTCTGGAAATACTGTAATCCCTCTTAAGGGAAGTATAGGTACACGCTTAATCTCTTTACTCACTTTCATCACCCTCTTATCTTGTCTTTCTAATTATGCATGTAATATGGTGTTTGCTTTATCTATAAGCTGCTCTTCAAAAACAGCTTCAATGACTTCTTCAATATGGTCAACAGCCACTATTTCTACACCACTATTTAAAAGAATGTCTTGCATGTTGGCTTTAGGGATAATCACCCTTTTTGCTCCTGCAGCACCAGCCGCTACTACTTTTTCATAGACTCCTCCTACAGGACATACTTCTCCTTGTATAGAAATCTCTCCTGTCATAGCTATTTCTCCTGATACGCTCTTGTTAAAAAGTGCTGAATAAAGTGTACAAAAAATAGCTATCCCTGCTGAAGGTCCATCGATTGGCATTCCTGAAGGAAAATTAAGATGGATAAAATAATTGTCTACTTCTATATTATACCTTATTTTGAGAATAGTTAATACATTCTCTATGGAACTAGCTACCATACTTTTTCTTTTAATGGTGCTATTCTTCATATGGAGATCTTCTGCCTCAATAATACCTGTTACCTTTAGCTCCCCTTTGCCTTTTTCTACTAAGCTAGCTAGAGCTTCTATACCTAAAAGAAGCCCTGTCCCTCTCCCAGAGACAGCTAGACCATTTACCTTCCCTATCTGGAACTTGGCCTTCACTTTTTGCTCCATGCGTGGTGAATATTTACCCGTTTGAACCACCCATTCGATATCCTTTTTCCCTATTTCTGAATAATTTTCATAGGACGCCAAACTATAGGCTGTCTGGAGCATATTGACAGCATCTCGCCCATTCTGGCAAAATTGTGCCAATAACTCCTTGGCCTCTGCTGTAATCTGAAGATGCTCTCGTGTTATCACATTCTCTACAATGGCAACAATCTCTTCATAAGACAAATCCTTAAAAAAGATTTCTACACAGCGGGATCTCAGAGCCGGTGGGATATCCTCTGGGCTTTTAGTAGTAGCACCAATTAAACGAAAATCAGCTGGCAGCCCATTTTTAAAAACATCATGGATATGCCTAGGAATATTCTCATCACTACTCGAGTAATACGAGCTTTCTAAAAATACCTTTCTGTCTTCTAATACCTTTAGGAGTTTATTCATCTGAATAGAATGCAACTCTCCTATTTCATCAATAAATAATACGCCGCCATGGGCCTTAGTCACTGCACCTGGTTTAGGTTGTGGTACCCCTGCTGGCCCATAAGCACCTGCTCCTTGATAAATAGGATCATGTACCGAGCCAATCAAAGGGTCTGCAATACTCCTCTCATCAAAACGAAGTGTGGTGGCATCAATTTCTATAAACTTTGCCCCTTCCTTAAAAGGGGAACCTGGTGATTTTTTAGCAATTCCTAGTGCAATACGGGCTGCTGCAGTCTTACCAATCCCTGGTGCACCATAAATAAGTATATGTTGAGGATTGGAACCACATAAAGCTGTCTTAAGAGCTTTAAGGCCATCCCGTTGACCAATAATATCCTCTTCTTTTTTAGGTCTTAATTTCTCAGATAAAGGCTCTGTAAGAGAAATGCTGCGCAGTGCATGCATCTTCTCATATTGTACCACTGAGTCCTTATTGATACTGTTTTTTGTACTTGTCTGTCCTTTAAGCTGCATTAAAAAATAAAGTCCTATAACAAATGAAAAAAAGAGTTGAACGCCTACTAAAAAAGTCTGTATCATCATCTATCCTCCTGAGTATTCTACATGTACTTTTCAAGTATTGCCCAGACTCCTCTAAAGGATACTCCTTTATCTTATTTTTTTCTAATTATCACTACTTATCCTAAAAAAAGAGAGGGGCCCAAAACTAGGTAATTAGTTTTGTGATGCTCCCTCTCTCTATCTACTTATTGTCATAATCCCTTATGCAGACTCATTATTTGTTTTTTTATTCTTTTCTTTTTTTACCTTATCATTATATACAAGGGTAGGTGTTTTACCTTCTCTAATCACATCTTTATTGATAATAACCTTCTCAATGGTATCAGAAGAGGAGGGAATATCATACATGATATCGCGCATACTTGATTCAAGTATAGCACGGAGACCTCTGGCACCTGTTTGCCTTTCAATGGCTAGCTCTGCTACCGCCAAAAGAGCATCCTTATCAAATTCAAGACCTACATTATCTAATTCAAAAAGCTCTTTGTACTGCTTTGTTAAGGCATTTTTAGGTTCTGTAAGGATTTGAATGAGTGCTTCCTTATCTAAGTTCTCTAAAGAAACCACTGCTGGTACACGTCCTACAAACTCAGGAATTAAACCAAATTTAATAAGATCTTGTGGTTCAACGAGTTTCAACAACTCACCCATATCCTTTTCTTTTTTGCTTACATTAGTGGCACCAAACCCAATCGTCTTCTTACCTGTACGTTTTTCTATAATTTTATCGATTCCATCAAAAGCCCCACCACAAATGAATAAAATATTGGTGGTGTCAATTTGAATAAATTCTTGATGAGGGTGTTTTCTGCCACCTTGTGGTGGAACGGAAGCCACAGTCCCTTCTAAGATTTTCAGCAATGCCTGTTGTACGCCTTCACCACTTACATCACGTGTAATAGATGGGTTTTCTGATTTTCTAGAAATTTTATCGATTTCATCAATATAAATAATACCTATTTGTGCTTTTTCCACATCATAGTTAGCAGCCTGAATGAGTTTCAGAAGAATGTTCTCTACGTCTTCACCTACATAACCAGCTTCGGTTAATGAAGTAGCATCTGCAATAGCAAAAGGTACATTGAGCATTTTAGCCAGGGTTTGAGCCAGTAAAGTCTTACCTGAACCCGTAGGACCTAATAGTAGAATATTACTTTTTTGAACTTCTACATCACTGGTCTTGCTACTTGGCCTATTTACTCTTTTATAATGATTATAAACAGCAACTGCTAGAGCTCTTTTAGCATTTTCTTGTCCAATAACATATTGGTCAAGATGCTCCTTGATTTCTCTAGGTTTTGGCATATCCATTACTTCATCATCATAAGCATCTTCTAATTCTTCCTCAATGATTTCAGAACATAATTCTACACACTCATCACAAATATAGACATTTGGTCCTGCAATCAATCTTTTTACTTGTTCTTGGGTTTTACCACAAAAAGAGCATCTTAATTGTTTTGTATCATCAAATTTAGCTGGCATTGTCCACCTCTTCCTACTATTGTTGTGGTTCTATAACTTGATCAATTAAACCATACTCTTTTGCTTCAAGAGCTGTCATGTAGTTATCTCTTTCTACATCTTGTTTAACCTTTTCAAGAGGTTGCCC
>JAEYNQ010000177.1 GCA_023412455.1 Bacillota bacterium | reverse complement strand
AACTTAGCCTAAGTGAAGATAAATTTAAGCAGAAAAAAGAAAAATTAGATTTAGTATCACAATTAAGGTCAAGATGGAGTTAGATAATCTACATAATAAAAGAATAGTTTTAGATGGGACCAGGTGCGGAACTTGGTCTAATTTTTTTGATTAAAACATGAAAAATAATACAAAAATGTAATTTATTTTCAGAAAAGTTCTTGACTTTTCATACTATCAGTAGTATAATTATATTAGAAAGGAGGTGAGGTAGTGAGTAGGAAACATAAGCAAGACAACAAAAAAGAGTCCTTAATACTTATAACAGCTTTAATAAATCTCGTGATAGCGGTCATCGGATTAATAAAGCAAGCAATAAGCTAAGAACTCCAACCTAGAGAGGGAAACCTCTCTAGGACTTATAAAAATTATAAATCACCTACTCATTTAAATCAATGACAATTTTAGTATTAATTTTAACAGCATTAAACACAATTAATGTATTAGCACCAATGCCATTGTGGTATAGGATTATTATGT
Source organism: Bacillota bacterium (assembly GCA_023412455.1). GTDB lineage: Bacteria > Bacillota > Clostridia > Lachnospirales > Cellulosilyticaceae > Sporanaerobium. The sequence continues at coordinate 12,309 of JAEYNQ010000177.1, read as the reverse complement.
TAGTATTCTCTATAGTAGTCTTAGCGATGGCATTCAAGAAAAGGAAGTGAATGAATTGGAAGAAAAAAACAGACAGACAGAAGCTAATAAAAAGTGGCAGCAACAGAATAAGGACTATTCTAACTACCTGAAGGCTAGATCCACAGCTAGGGGGTTTATTAAGAACAAGGCTACCTTAGAGGATTTAGCAGAAATACTGAAGCTAGTAGCAGAAAGAAGACAAGAACTTGAAAAATAGTAGATGGACCAGGTGCAGAGCCTGGTCTTTTCTATTTGCATATACTACATTATTTATGGAGATAATTGTATCATCAAATAATAAAGGGTGATGATTATGACACTTGCGAGAGCACTCGATTTATTTTCTACTGGTATGCTAATAGGAGTGATAATAGGGGCAATAAGGGCATATCTTATTATACACAATGATTTATAATAAGATAAAAATATCGTTTTAAGCAGGGTAGGTTTTTGGTTCTACCCTTTATTTTTATGACTAATTCATTAGTTTTACAACAATCGACAATAGGTGTGTGCTATAATCGTATGCAAATATTATAAACAGGGGGAGGGATGTTAATGGCTATGTTTTTCTATGCAATAGGGGTATTATCAGTTGCGCTATCAGCTTACGGAAGTCTATCAGCTAGTAAGGGATTACACTTAGGAGTAATAGAAAATATAGTAATCTTATTTACATCATGCCTAGTAGGTATTCCTTTAATAGGGATAGGTAAGATACTCAGTAACCAAGAAAACAACTTATCAGCTCTTGAAATTCAGATTTATGAGCTGAAAAATAAGATTGATGAGCAAGAAGAACAAATTAAAAAATTAGAGAAGTAATGTATAATTAATATTACTTATAGAGAGAGGCATATCCTTAGAGTATCATAGGATATGCCTCTCTTTATTTTCTTGTATAATGTATATTTATCTATTTTCTTATAAACTACTATAGAAAATAAAATATATATGATAAAGATAGGAAAATGGGACTAAATATACATAAGGTACATTATAGATTATAATTATACTTAGATATAGATAAGTAGAGTAAAATAGTAATAATAAGTGACGTACAAGTAACAAATGATAAAAAAAGTGTTGAAAATACGTTATAAATACTTTCCACGAAAGAATGTAGTTATATCAAAAATATTAGAAGCCACGTAAATATTATGTTTGCGTGGCTTTTTTTTGTGTAAATTGACAGTAAGTCATGCTAACAGTATAATGTTGTAGTAAATTAAATATTTAGAATAAATATTTAATTCTTATATTTAGATTGGAGGATATGATAATGAAGAAGAAAGTGCTTTTGGTTTTAGGCGTTATGGGTGTCGTATTTTTAATGGTACTGGGCTATTGGAAGTTCCTTGCCATAAAAGGTAGCGTTACTAAAGTGAAGGCTAATCCTGAGAAAGGATTTAACTTTGACTATTATGTCTATCTTCCCGATGGTGTGAAAGAAAGTAAGACGAACTTTATACTTGTAGAACCTAATAACGGAGGAAGAGTCAGCGATGATCATCGCATCCATGAAAAAGATGCCCACGATTTAGTGAGATCTGGAATATGTCATCAATTTGCTTATGAGCTTCAGACCCCGTTACTTGTGCCTGTTTTTGATAGACCTGAGAAGGATTGGAAAATGTACACCCATTCATTGGATAGAGATACATTAATGAATAAGGAAGGTAACTTAGCAAGAGTTGATTTACAACTTATAAAAATGATGGATGATTTAAAAGAGAGGCTAGAAGACAAAGGAATAATCGTTGAGGATAAGGTACTTATGAGTGGCTTTTCAGCATCAGGGTCTTTTGTTAATCGCTTCACAGCCCTTCATCCTGAAAAAGTAAAGGCTGTAGCTGCAGGAGGAGTAAATTGTATGCCCATCATACCAGCTAGAGAATGGGATGGAGAGAAGTTGATTTATCCTATTGGTCTTTATGACATTGATCAAATAGCTAATATTGAATTTAACAAAGAGGAGTATATAAAAGTTCCACAATATATTTATATGGGAAGTATAGATGATAATGACACTTTACCTTATGATGATGCCTTTGACCAAGAAGAAAGAGACTTAATTGTAAAATTCCTTGGCGAGGATATGCATGGACGTTGGGAAAAAGCAAAGCTTATTTATAAGCAGTTGGGTATACCAGCAGAGCTTATAATGTATGAAGGAGTAGGGCATGGAACAAATGATAAAGTGAGAAAGGATATTATTAAGTTCTTCAGAGATCATGTAGAAAGCACAAATAACTGATAGGGACATATGAAAGGCCATTAAGAAAACAATAAAAATAATATAGCATGTAGGGAGATAGAGTTTATAAAAGGATATATTCTATAAAAGGTATGCATAATAAATAGATATTATAGTTTTTGTCGAAAATAGTATATAATTTAAAAAGATGATAAGTATTTATGTTCATAATTTATAGAATATTATTTGAATAAATGGTCGTATTAAAAAACACCCTCCTGGGAGAGCAAGTTGCTTGGTGTTTTATTGATAATTCAATAAGGATAAATAAACCAACTTGAATAAGAGAATAAGACTCATGTAGAGCTTCCAAATAAAGTTGTACATGAGTTTTTTTTATTAATAACTTATTACTAGGAATATGGGGAGGAAGAAAAGAATGAAGTATTATTTAATGGACACAGAAGATGTGTTTAAAACGATCAAGGCGGATAGCAATGGTCTATCTCAAGAAGAGGCTAAATTACGTTTAGAAAGAGATGGTAGAAACAAATTACAAGAGCCTGAAAAAATATCCTACTTCAAGCGCTTCTTAAATCAGCTTTGTGATCCTATGATTATTATTCTTATCGTTGCTGCAGTTATTTCAGGTATTACAGCTGCCTATGCTAATGAATCTTTTGCTGATGTATTTATTATTATGATTGTTGTTATGATTAATGCCATTCTAGGTGTTTATCAGGAGAGTAAGGCAGAGAAAGCTATAGAAGCATTACAGGAAATGGCAGCGTCCACCTCAAAGGTGTTACGAGATGGTCAACTTTTAACAATAAAGAGTGAAGAACTGGTAAAAGGGGATATTGTCATCTTAGAAGCAGGAGATGCTGTTCCAGCAGATGCTCGTATTATAGAGTGTGCAAGTTTAAAGATTGAAGAAGCTGCCTTAACAGGAGAATCTGTACCTGTTGATAAATTGTTGGATATATTATCTTTAGAGAATCAAAAAGAAGTTCCTCTAGGGGATCGAAAAAACATGGTGTATATGGGTAGTACGGTAGTCTATGGCCGTGGTAAAGCTATTGTAGTAGAAACAGGAATGCAGACGGAAATGGGTAAGATTGCCGATGCTCTAGCTAAAGCGGAAGAAGGAGACACGCCTCTTCAAAGAAAGTTAGCAGGCTTAAGTAAAGTGTTAAGCTATGCAGTAATTGGTATTTGTTTATTTATTTTTGCTTTTTCACTTATAACAGCAAGAGATTTTTCAGGCGAAATGATTTTAAATACCTTCATGGTGGCAGTAAGTCTTGCAGTAGCAGCTATCCCAGAAGGATTAGCAACGGTAGTTACCATTGTACTTTCTATTGGTGTCACCAATATGTCTAGACGTAATGCAGTTATTCGTAAGTTAACTGCAGTAGAGACTTTAGGCTGTGCACAGATCATATGCTCTGATAAAACAGGAACGCTGACTCAAAATAAAATGACAGTAGTGGACTACTTTTCTGATGATAAACAATTATTAGGTACGGCTATGGCACTTTGTAATGATGCAGAAATGGCACAAGAGGGAGGGGCTATAGGTGAGCCAACAGAGTGTGCCTTAGTGAATTATGCAGCAACATTAAATATTCATAAAGATAGATTAAAGAAAGAAAACCCACGTGTAGGAGAGGCACCTTTTGATTCTGGACGTAAAATGATGTCCACAGTTCATGAAACACAAGAAGGAAAATATGTTCAATATACAAAGGGAGCACCTGATGAGGTATTAAAGAAGTGTACCACTTATTTAAAGGATGGTCAGGTAGTACCTCTTGATGAGGCTATACGTCAGACTATTTTAAAACAAAATAAAGCAATGGCTGATAAAGCATTGCGTGTGCTTTGTGCAAGTTATAGAGTTTATCATGAAAAGCCAAAGTCTTTTGAAGCTGCAGTATTAGAAGAGGATCTCACCTTTATTGGTTTAACGGGTATGATTGACCCTATTAGGCCAGAGGTATTGGCAGCTATGGAGGAATGTAGGACAGCAGGCATCAAGCCTATTATGATTACTGGTGATCATAAGGACACAGCTATTGCTATTGCCATGGAATTGGGTATTATCCAAGATGCCACTCAAGCTATTACAGGAATGGAACTCAATGAATTAAGTGATGAACATTTGCAAGAAAATATAGAAAAATATAGAGTGTATGCCCGCGTGCAACCTGAGCACAAAGTAAGAATTGTAAACGCTTGGAAGAAAAAAGGTAAGATTACAGCCATGACAGGAGATGGCGTAAATGATGCACCTTCTATTAAAAGCGCAGACATTGGTGTAGGTATGGGGATTACAGGAACTGATGTGACAAAGAATGTAGCAGATATGGTGTTGGCAGATGACAACTTTGCAACCATTGTATCAGCAGTAGAAGAAGGTAGAAAAATATATGATAACATTCGTAAAGCCATCCAATTTTTGCTGGCCTCTAATCTAAGTGAAGTACTATCCATTTTTGTAGCAACGCTTTTAGGATTTACCATGTTGAAACCTGTCCATCTTTTATGGATTAACTTAATTACAGATTGTTTTCCTGCTCTAGCATTAGGAATGGAAAAGGGAGAAGAAGACTTAATGAAGCGTAAACCACGTAATCCTAAAGATGGGATCTTTGCAGATGGATTAGGGTTTGGTGTTGTCTATCAGGGTATTTTAGTAACCCTATTAACTTTAGCTGCTTATTTTATAGGGCATTATATGGAATCAGGTCTCTGGGAGATTACCAATAGTGCAGATGGTATGACCATGGCGTTTTTAACCATGTCTATGGCAGAAATTTTCCACAGCTTTAATATGCGTTCACAAAAGGCATCTATTTTCCATATGAAGCATCACAATGTTTATTTAATAGGTGCTATGATTTTATCACTTGTGTTAACAACTCTTGTTATTTACGTACCATTCTTAAGACAAGCCTTTGAATTTGAACATATTTCTTTTGCAGAATATGGTATGGCATTAGTTCTAGCTTTTTGTGTGATTCCTGTGGTTGAGGTCATTAAGTGGATGCAAAGAAAAGTAAGTTCTCATAAAGAATCTCATAAAGCTTCCCTTTCTCTTTAAAAACAAATGAGGTAGCCTCTTATAGCTACCTCAAAAATTCATGATACCTAAAAAGGAGTAATAACCAAGCAATCATAATAATCCCCCTCTAAAACTCCTAGTTTATTATATTCCAGTTATAGAGGAGGATTACAAGTTTAGAAGCTGATTTATTATGTATTTTCACTTACTCTAACCTATAAAAGGTCTTTTACTTAGAGAATTAAGTAAGAGGCCTTTTTCCTTGGACTCAGGTTACTTGCTTGAAAGGTAAGGAATATAGTATGATAAAAGAGATGGTTTGATGGATGAAGCAAGTTTAAAAGCTTTGAGAAGAGAAAAATAGATAGGTAGACAATATAAGGAGCACTAAGGGATACTGCTAGATAAAAGGAGATAAAAAGTTATGAATAGTCAAGCGATTTATTTTGCCAAGTTAAAGGAAGGAGCCATTATTCCTAGCAAGAGGGAAGAAGATGGGGCCTTTGATATTTACGCTTGTTTTGAAGAAGATTATATGTTATTAGAGCCCCATCAGACACTAATGGTGCCTACAGGCATTGCTTCAGCTTTTTCTGCTGATTATGTGGCTCTATTAAAGGAAAGAGGCTCTACAGGAACCAAGGGAATAGGGCAACGAGCAGGTGTGATTGATTCAGGATATAGAGGGGAATGGCTTATGCCTATAACTAATCATAATGAAGTCCCTCTTTTTATTATGAAGCAAGAAGGAAAAGTACCTGCTGAATTAGAAGAAAAACGACAGAGGGCTATAATCTATCCTTATGAAAAAGCTCTTAGTCAATGTATTTTAGTAGAAGTACCAAAGCTTAAAATTAACGAAGTTTCTTATGAAACTCTTTTAGGGTTTAAGTCTGAAAGAGGCACTGGTCGTTTAGGTTCTTCAGGTAAATAAAAGGGGGTCATCATACTTGGAAGGAAAGGGAGATTAGGAGAGCAACATGTTTGAGGAGTTAAAAGCTTGTCAGTTATGCCCCCGAGCATGTGGGGTTAATCGTTTAGAAGGAAAACGTGGATTTTGTGGGGCAGGAGACAAGATAAAAGTGGCTCGGGCTGCCTTGCATCAATGGGAAGAGCCCTGTTTATCTGGGACGCGAGGTTCAGGGACTGTATTTTTTTCTTATTGTACGTTGCGTTGTGTCTTTTGTCAGAACTATGAATTAAGTACCCAGGCAAAAGGGAAAGAAATAAGCTATGAGGAATTAGCTGAGGTTTTTTTAAATCTTCAGAAGCAAGGGGCTCATAATATTAATTTAGTGACACCTACCCATTATATCCCTCAAATTCGAGAGGCCCTTAAGTTAGCAAAACAACAGGGGCTTTATCTACCTATCGTATATAATACCAGTGGCTATGATAAAAGAGAGACCTTAGCTACATTAAGGGGACTAGTAGATGTCTATCTCCCTGATTTTAAATATTTTAAGTCAGCTTATGCAAAAAAATACTCCCATGCTCCTAATTATGTTTCTGTTGTGAAAGAAGCACTTCATGAAATGGTCAGTCAAGTAGGGGATGCTACTTTTAATGAAGAGGGGTTAATGGTTAAGGGCGTTATTGTGAGACATTTAATGCTACCAGGACTTTTGTTTGATTCTAAAAAAATCATCACCTACCTTTATGAGACATATGGTTCTCATCTTTATATCAGCATGATGAATCAATATACACCTCTTAAAATAGTGGAGGCCTATCCAGAGCTAAATAAAAAAATAAATCCAAAGCATTATGCCTTTTTAACAAACTATGCCATTGATTTAGGTGTAGAGAATGGATTTATACAAGAGGGAGAAACAGCCCTTGAGAGCTTTATTCCTCCCTTTAATGAAGAGGGAGTATAAAGCCTCATAGGCAATAACTATAAAAAGGATTAAAAGAGGAAGGTGGAGAGATGGACTTATTTGATTATATTAATGAAAAAAAGGGGAAGGGAGAATCGCCTTTAGCTTCACGCATGCGACCTACTAAGCTAGAAGAAATAGTGGGGCAAGAGCATATTTTAGCACCTGGAAAGCTCCTTTATCGTGCCATAAAGGCTGATAAATTGCAGTCTCTTATTTTTTATGGGCCACCAGGCACAGGAAAGACTACAATTGCTAAGGTCATAGCTAATACTACTAAAGCCCATTTTATCGTACTGAATGCTACAACAGCTGGAAAGGCAGATATCGTAAGTTCGGTAGAAAAAGCAAAAGTAGAACGTTCTATGACGGGTAAAAAGACCATTATTTTTATAGATGAAATTCATCGTTTTAATAAAGCGCAGCAAGATGCCCTCCTTCCTTATACAGAGGATGGGACTTTAGTCTTAATAGGTGCCACTACAGAAAATCCTTACTTTGAAGTGAATAGGGCTCTTATTTCCCGGTCCTTGGTTTTTGAGCTCAAGCCTCTTCGCGAGCAAGATATTGCCCAAATTGTAAAAGAGGCTGTTTATAACAAGGAAAGGGGAATGGGCGTCTATAAGGGTGAGATTTCTGAAGAAGCCATAGCCTATCTGGCCATGAATACAGCAGGCGATGCAAGGAGTGCTTTAAATGCCGTGGAGTTAGCTATGATGACTACCGAAAGAAGTAATGATGGGATTATTTACCTCACCCGTTCTGTTTTACAAGAATGTATGCAAAAAAAGGTGCTTAACTACGATAAAAATGGAGATAATCATTATGATATTATTTCAGCCTTTATCAAGAGTATGCGGGGGAGTGATAAGGATGCTACGGCCCATTATTTAGCCCGTATGATAGAAGCAGGAGAAGACCCTAAGTTTATTGCCCGTCGTATTACCATTTGTGCCAGTGAAGATGTGGGAAATGCAGATCCTCAAGCCCTCGTAGTGGCTACTCATGCCATGTTAGCTGTAGAACGTATAGGTTTTCCCGAAGGTCGCCTTATTTTAGCCCAGGCCGCCCTTTATGTGGCTTGTGCTCCTAAAAGTAATGCCTGTATAATGGCTATTGACAAAGCCACCAGTGATGTGATGAACAAGAATATTGGAGTTGTTCCTAGTCACCTCCGAGATGCCCATTATAGTGGGGCCAAGGAATTAGAGCATGGGATAGGCTATCTCTATGCCCATAATTTCCCCCATCATTATGTGGAGCAGCAGTATTTGCCTGATGAATTAGTAGGAACCACTTATTATGAGCTTTCAGATGAAGGCTATGAAAAAGAGATGAAGGCCTCTTTAAAATTTAGAAAAGGCTCTATTTAGAGCCTATTACGAGTTGGATATCCTTTATGGTGACACATTTAAGAGCGAAGAGAGAAATCAGGTAAGAAGTACCTAATAAGATAATGGCCATAAAGGTTCCTAGACGTAAAGAGAAATGATGACATAAATACCCATTATAAAGAGAAATAGTTAATAAACTACAAATGGCGCCTGAGACAACAGGTTTGAGAATCCAGTTATAGAGGTCAATAGGTAAAGCAATATTTTTAAGAACATGGGAGAGAAGTAAAGTAGTTACAAGGCCAGATTGTAGGAGCATAGCCAATACAAAACCTATAATTCCTTTTTTAGGAACCACAAGAAGAATGGTAGAAATACAAATAAGAGAGCCTATAATATTTGTTTTAAAGGTTTGCTTTTGCATGCCTAAGCCGTTCATAGCACCCGTCAATATATTTTGTAAGTATAAGAAGGGACAAATAATAGCCAATAGTTTTAAGAGATCGCCTACTTCTTCTAGACCATAGCAAGACAAGGCAATCTGCTTGGAAAGTGATAAGAATAAAGCAGTTGCCCCTACCCCAATAAAAGCTGAAAACTGGATCGCTTTTGATAGGGTTCTTTGAAGCAGATAGTGGTTACGCATGGCTACAGCCTCAGAAATGGTGGGGACTAATACAGTAGAAAGAGACATGGTTACCATAGAAGGAAAGAATAAAAGTGGAAGGGCCATTCCACTAAATTCTCCATATAGCCCAAGGGCAGTAGAAGAGCTTAGGCCAAACTTTTGAAGTTGAATAGGAATAAGGATGTTTTCAAGTGATTGTAGGATAGAAGTGAGAAAGCGATTGGCTGTAATGGGAATAGTTAGTACCATCAGTTGGTTAAAGGTAGTGTGATAAGCCACACTAGGGGGTCTTAGGTGGAGCTTCTGCTTTTTGACTTTAAAAAAGATAATGGTCATAACAAAGGAAAAAGCTTCTCCGGCACACATTCCCAAAACACCTAATGCACAGGCATATTCTAAACCTTTGGGAATAAAAAGACCTGCAAAAAGGTAGATAATAAGCATGCGCATCACTTGTTCGCCAATTTGTGCAATGGCTGAAATAGACATTTCTTGGCGCCCTTGGAAATACCCCCTAATACAACAAGCTGTACACATAAAGGGGATGCAACTGGCAAGAATACGTACAGAGAGTGTTGTAATCGGCTCATGGATAAAATAAGTGGCAATAAAGGGGGCAAAACTAAAGAGTAAAAGAGACAAAAGGCTACTAAAAGGTATACCAATACTTAATGCCACCTTAAGCACTCGGAGGGCATTACTATGTTGTTCCTTGGAGGTATACTCTGCCACTAGCTTTGAAATAGCTAAGGAGATACCGGCAGAGGAGGCCGCCCATAGAAGCATGTAGATGGGAAAGAGAAGTTGATAGAGACCCATACCTTCAGCTCCCATGACATTGGACATATAGACTCTAAAGGCAAAGCCTAAAAGGCGAGTAATAAGGCTGGCAGAGGTAAGGATAAGTGTACCTACAATAAGTGTTTTTTTCTTCATAAGTGCTCCTTTCAATAGAAAAAGTGGACAATGTAATTAGTACAATTTATGAGATAAGCAGGGAAAATATGTGAATACTCTTAAATAAAAAGAGATTAAAGGTTTGAAGTTGAGAAGGAAGGTTAAATTAGATATAATAGGATGTGAAGGTATGTAAAGTGGAGGTGAGTAGCAATGGAGACAAAAAATTGGAAAGAGATATTACTACCTTATACGCAAGCAGTAGAAGAACTTAAAATTAAATTTAAAAGTATTCGTACAGGCCTTATTAGTATGGATGAATATTCACCCATTGAGTTTGTAACAGGGCGTGTAAAAAAGATATCTAGTATATTAGAAAAAGCCAAGAAAAAGAATATTGCTTTAGAAGATATAGAAGAGCAAATTGAAGACATTGCTGGAATAAGAATTATGTGCCAATTTGTTGAAGATATATATAAGGTTGTTGATTTTATTCGCCAAAGGGACGGTAAGGACCTTTATATTGAAGAGGAGAGAGATTACATTACCAATACTAAGAGTAGTGGTTATCGGAGCTACCATATCATTATTCGCTATCCTGTTCAGACAGGCCATGGTGAAAAGATGATTTTTGCAGAAATCCAAATTCGTACATTAGCCATGAATTTCTGGGCAACCATTGAGCATTCTTTAAGATATAAGTATAGGCAGAACATGCCAAGCCACATTCAAGCACGCTTGACGAAGGCGGCAGAAGCAGCTTATAAGTTAGATGAGGAAATGGCAGAGATTCGGGAAGAGGTACTAAAGTGTCAAGAGTCTTTCCAATTAGAATCCCATGTGGTGGCGGATATTTTTAATAAAATTCAAGCTTTAAGTGCTAAAAAAGCTCCCAATGAGATGAATGAGATTTACGAAGTGTTTTGGAGCTTATGGGAACAAGGGGATGTTACAAAGCTAAAAGCCTTTAGTGAGGGATTAGAAAAAGAGAATTAGACGAAATAGTGAGATAAATAGAGGGGGAGATTGAGTTGCCAATTCGTGTACCAAATGCGTTACCAGCCATAGAGGTATTGCAGAAAGAAAATATATTTGTTATGGATGAAAATAGGGCCATTAAGCAGGATATTCGTGCTTTAAAAATAGCCGTTTTGAATCTTATGCCTATTAAAGAAGAAACAGAAGTACAGCTTTTAAGGTTATTAAGTAATACACCACTTCAAATCCATATTACCCTTGTAAGGCCTATTTCACACGATAGTAAAAATACACCTAGGGAGTATTTAGAGACTTTCTATAAGACCTTTGCAGAAATAAAAGAGGATAAATTTGATGGAATGATTATAACGGGTGCTCCTGTGGAGCAACTGGAGTTTGAAAGTGTGAATTACTGGGAGGAGCTAACAGAAATTATGGAATGGACCAAAAGTCATGTGACTTCCACCTTTCATATTTGTTGGGGGGCTCAAGCAGGCCTATACTATCACTACGGCATAAAAAAATATCCATTAGAGACTAAGAAATTCGGTATTTTTGAACACTTTAAGATGAACTATGAGAAATTACTTCAAGGCCTAGATGATAGTGTTTATATCCCTCATTCTAGGCATAGTGAAGTACGTAAAGAAGATATCCTAGCCTGTGACAAGCTGAAGCTCTTACTTCATTCCGATGAAGCAGGGGTAGCTCTAGTCATTGCCAATGAAGGTCGACAAATCTTTGCAACAGGTCATGCAGAATATGATCCAGGTACCCTAGATAAAGAATACACAAGGGACCTAAAAAAGAATTTACCCATTGAGATGCCTTGTAACTACTATGTAGATGATGAAATGGAAAAAGGGACCCTGGTTCGTTGGCGCTCCCATGCCTATATTCTTTTCTCCAATTGGCTCAATTACTACGTTTACCAAGTAACACCTTATAATTTGGAAGAGATAAGGTAGAAGCGTTGATACTCAAGAGATTAAGCCAATTAGGGGTGTTGGATAAGTGATTACAAATTTTGGTAAATTGGCGTAAATTTAAAGGAAATGGCGTAAAAATTAGAGTGAAATGGCGTAGAAGTGGCGTAAAAAATAAATGAAATGGAGTAGAAAATAGTATCTATAGTATCCTAATAAAGAAGACTTAAGATTTGATCTTAGGTCTTTTTTTATTACCATTTTTCTTCCTTAATAAATAATTCATAAGTTTACAAAGGCCTCATAATAGCCTTAAAAAAGCCTTTAAAAGGCCTCACGACCAGTACAAAAATGAGGATTAAGCTTTTCTTGTAGCGAAAC
>JAEYNQ010000061.1 GCA_023412455.1 Bacillota bacterium | reverse complement strand
ATAAAGGACATAGACTATAAAGGCATAGACTATAAAGGCATAGACTATAAAGGCATAGACTATAAAGGACATAGACTATAAAGGACATAGACTATAAAGGACATAGACTATAAAGGACATAGACTATAAAGGACATAGACTATAAAGGACATAGATTATAAAGGCTGGATTATTAAGAGAGAGATCATTAGGACATATAGATTCTAGAATACAAGCCTTCATGTTGCATAGAACGCAAGTCAAACCCAGGTGTGCTGCATCCGTACCAATCCTCACTAAGGGTCATGACCTCATCTAATAAGTCTAAGAGTAGAGGGAAACTCGAAGAGAGGATTTTTTGCCCATCCGTCTGGCTGAGGGGAATACTTTTAACACAGGTGGTAACAATGGCAGAAGCTTGACTATAGAGATAATGCTGGAGGGCCTCTCTCTCATCAATAGCTAGGGCGGCGCAAAAAACACCATAGAGCACGCAGTGATGAAGAGGCGTCTCCTGTGTGTAACGGGTGAAATGATTAAAAATCTCAGAATCGTAAGAGAGCCTAAGTGACCCAATGGTCTTAAGAAACCTAGAGCCTAGCTTGATACTCGCATCACGTATTTCAGCTGGGATTTTTAGGACGTGGGTGAGATGATTGAGCTGAAATAATAGGTCCAGTTCTTCCTTTTGGGCATATTCATAAGCAAGGCGAACGCCTAATAAATCAGAATATAGGATGGAGTACTTTAGTTTATTGTGTAAATAAAGGGTGGCAGCTTTAGCATTTTCCACCAACCCTTTTTGGATATAGGTTTCTAATCCATAGGAATGGGAATAGCCACCAATAGGAAAAAGGGCATCGTTGATTTGTAAGAGGTAAAGGTGATTTTGGGGATCCATGTTATCCTCCTAACCGTGAGTATGGGCATTAATAGAAGCAGAAATAGCCTTGCTAAAGTCAAGAGAAATGGACTTCACAGTGGTGGTGACACCATGCAGTTTTTCAAGCATGGCTAAAGTAGGCCCGTTATAAGGGGTAATAAAAGTATAATCATCCTCTCCACAAAATAAAGTAGCATGGCGATTGCCAATTTCATAACACAACTTGGCAACCATTTTAGGATGATGGCGATCCACTGTGGCGATAAGGGCTTCACAAGGGAGGATGTGTACGGCAATGACTTTGTGAGAATCCATATATAAAATATCTCCTTCTTGTAAGCCGTGAACTAAAACAGCATTATCTAGGCGAATACCCACTTCTGTCCCTTCTTTAGTCACTTTCTTATGAATCTTATGAAAGGCATCATGCCATTCAATATCAACGTATTCAACAGTATAATTCGAATACTTGCCATTTTTAAGGTTACCTAGTATTTTTTCACAGATCATTTTGCTCACTCCTTTCTGATAGAAAAACAATCTATAAATGGAATGGACCGACAAACATAAACTTATTCTTGCGAATGATTGGAGAACACAAAAACTAATGAATGACTAAACGTTATACATGTAAAATGGCTAGTAATAAAAATGGAAATTCATCGTAACGTTGAATTCCCATTTTTAGATTTACCATTTACCAATCAACATGAGGAGGCCTGGAATCCAAGCTGTTACGATGCCTTCAAAGATTTGAAGGATAGGGGTAAATTTCCCTAGCTTTTTACCAAGGATATCCTCTACAAAGGCAGTCCCCCATAAAATAGCCCATAAATACCAGATGCCAGCCCACCGAATATCAGGTGTAATCCCAAGGGTCTTATTGCCAATAAACCCCTCCATGGTACCGAAAACAAGGGCATTAATGGCAACAAAAGTAGAAAACCAGGCAAAGGCTCTTTGGTCCAGCTTAAAAAGTAGATCAATATCGATGAAAAGATAAGTAAAACCAAAGAGTAAACCTGTTCCAGCAGCATAATAATGACCCTGTGCCAAATTCACAAAGTTAATATAGAGGGACAAAAGACCTACAAAAAGGTTAATGATAGAGGTTGCTTTTCCATCCACATGGGTCAGATTACAGGCGCCATTGCTGATGAGGACAATACCTACGAATAATAAACTAACACCTAGCATAGAGCGGACTCCTTATCCTTAGAATAGATTATAAAGTTGGGCTAAGGGCAGAATTTTAGCAGGCTGGGAGGTAAGGACCTCCTTATCTGCCATAACCACATAGGTTTCAGGATCAACAGTGATTTTTGGGGTTTTATCATTAAAAATCATATTCTTTTTGCCAATATTTCGGCAGCCCTTAACAGGAAGAACGATTTTTTCTAGACCATATTTCTCTTTGATATTTTCTTTCATGGCAGCTTGAGAGGTAAAGGTAATACAGGTATCGTATTTGGCCTTACCATAGGCACCAAACATTTTTTTGTAAATCATCGGCTCAGTAGTTGGGATGGAGGCATTGGCATCCCCCATTTTAGCGGCATTAACCATACCTCCTTTAATAATCACATCAGGCTTGATGCCAAAGAAGGTAGGTGTCCAGAGAACTAAGTCTGCAAATTTACCAACTTCTACAGAACCTACATACTCAGAGATGCCATGGGTAATAGCTGGGTTGATGGTATATTTGGCAATATAGCGTTTGATACGGAAGTTATCATTATCATGTCCTTTATCTTCTTCAAGAGGGCCACGTTCGTCTTTCATTTTGCTAGCGGTTTGCCAGGTGCGGACGATGACTTCACCTACCCGTCCCATAGCTTGTGAGTCTGAGCTCATCATGCTAAATACCCCCATATCTTGGAGTACATCTTCTGCAGCAATGGTTTCTGGACGGATACGTGAATCGGCAAAAGCCACATCCTCAGGAATTTTGTTATCTAGATGATGACAGACCATAAGCATATCCAAATGTTCATCAATAGTATTGATACAATAAGGCATAGTGGGATTAGTAGAGGAGGGAAGGACATTGCCATCACAGGCGATTTTAATAATATCTGGGGCATGGCCACCACCAGCACCTTCTGTGTGATAAGTGTGAATGGTTCGGCCACCGATGGCATGAATGGTATCCTCAACACATCCCCCTTCATTTAGGGTATCTGTATGAATGGCTACGGGGAAGTCATACTTATCTGCTACATTCAGGCAATGGTCAATAACAGCAGGTGTGGCCCCCCAATCTTCATGGATTTTGAGTCCCATAGCACCGGCCTTTATTTGTTCAATAAGTGGTTCTTCAGCTGAACAGTTTCCTTTTCCAAAGAAGCCTAGGTTGATAGGATATTCTTCTGCCGAACGAAGCATTTCTTTCATATACCAAGGGCCAGGTGTACAGGTTGTGGCATTGGTGCCTTCTACAGGGCCAGTGCCCCCTCCAATCATGGTGGTAACTCCTGAATAAAGAGCCGTTTCAACCTGCTGGGGACAAATATAGTGGATATGGGTATCAATACCACCGGCAGTAATAATAAGGCCTTCAGCAGATAAAGCCTCTGTCGAGGCACCAATCACCATACTAGGGGTAATATCATCCATGATGCTAGGATTTCCCGCTTTGCCAATCCCTACAATTTTGCCATTTTTGATGCCAATATCCGCTTTTATGATACCGGTATAATCGATGATAAGAGCATTGGTAATCACAAGGTCTAGGGCGCCCTCTTCACTGGTTATAAGGACGGATTGCCCCATACCATCACGCATACTCTTGCCACCACCAAATTTAATCTCATCCCCATAGTGGGTATAGTCCTTTTCCACTTCTACTATGAGATTTGTGTCTGCGAGCCTTACTTTATCGCCTACAGTAGGACCGTACATCATGGCATATTTTTTTCCTGAAATTTTGCAGCTCATTAACGTTCCTCCTCTTGTAAAAAGCCTCTTAATTTTCCGTGTTCCATAGCTGATGCAAGGGTTGCTTCTGAGACTTGGCCTCTTGTTAAATCATTAAAGCCAAAGACGCGTCTCTTGCCTCCAAGTGCTACCAGTTGGACTTCCTTTTCTTCACCCGGTTCAAAGCGAACGGAAGTTCCAGAAGCAATATCTAGGCGAAAGCCATAGGTACTTTTGCGGTCAAACTTTAAGTACCGATTGGTTTCAAAGAAATGAAAATGAGAGCCCACTTGGATGGGACGGTCTCCCATATTGGTTACTTTAACCGTTTGAGTATGTTTGTCTGCATTGAGGGTTATTTCATCATTACAAGAAATAATAGCGCCTATTTTCATTGATAGACCTCCTTATTGAATGGGATCGTGAATCGTTACTAATTTGGTGCCATCTGGGAAGGTTGCCTCCACTTGAACATAGTTCACAATATCTGCCACACCCTCCATACAGTCACTGACTTTTACAATGTGTTTTCCGAGTTGCATGAGCTCTGAGACTTCTAGCCCGTCTCGGGCCATTTCCATGAGCTCAGAGCTAATAAGAGCTACGGCTTCGATGTAATTTAGCTTGACACCTCGGTCCTTACGTTTTTTGGCAACTTCTCCAGCCATATGGAGCATTAATTTTTCTTGCTCTTTAGGATTTAATTTCATATGCATTCTCCTAACTTTGGTATATTATTTGTTTACCTAATAGTAACAAATCATATATCCCTTAGGATGTGCAGAAGTTCAAAGTTCATTCATAGGAAGAGAATATTTTTAACAGCTAGAGTAGGAGAAGTAAGAGGATAGAAAGAGGGGTTACCCCATTGATTCGTATACAAGAATCTACATAAAGATAGTAATGATTAAAAAAAACAACATAAATATTGATAAATTGACATGAATAAGATATAATGTGGAGGCAACATAAAATATAAATAAGGGAGGATAGTATGAAAAAGTTAAATATTTTAGTATTAGCATTAAGCTCAATGATGATATTTACAGCTTGTGGAACAAAACAAGCGCCTACAGAAACACCCGTTGCAACAGCTCCTGCTAAAACAACTGATGCAGCGTTCACAGGAGAAAAAGTGGGCGAAGTGGCAGATGAAAAGGGTAAGACAGTTGCAACGGTAACTTTTGCTGAAGGCAAACCAGTTAGTGTTAAATTTGATTACATAAATGAAGATGGTTCCAGTAAATATGAGCAAGCAGCAGCTGGTGAATATGTGATGGTTGAAGGTGGCACACCTTGGAATGAGCAAGTAGATGCACTAGCAACCTTCTTAAAAGAAAATGACTTTGATTTAGATAAAGTTAACTTATCTGATGAAGATGGTCATACGGATGCTGTAACAGGGGTTTCAATTAAAGTGCCAGATTTATTAGCAGCATTTAAAGCAGCATTATAGAATAAAGGGTGGGTATATCAAGCTACTTTTCTAAAAATTTAGGAAAGTAGCTTGATTTATTTGTAGGAGAATAAACGTTATGATAGAAATGATGAGACAGCAACGAGTGCAAAAAGAAGCACTCCTAGCAAGGTATGATGCAGGAAGTTATACCCTTGAAAGCCCTTTTATAGTTGTTAATCCCTATAAGGTTTGCCCTTTAAGTGCCCTTATGCTGTTCTTTTTAGAAGAGAGAGGAACCCTTACAATAGACTTACATGGCCATACCCAACTCTATCAACTGGAAAAAGGGCAGCATGAATTACCCCTATTAGGTTTAAAACCCAATAGGAGAAATGATGTGGGCATACAGTTTAGAAGCCAAGTGGGAAGCATTATAAAGCATACAGTGTCTATTGAGACCCAGCCTTTACCCAGTAGTTATCCCCAAATACAAGTGAGAGTGAGTCAAAAGGAGCAAATGGCCAAAGGTTTGTTTGCTCTCTCTTTAGGAAGAGCGGAAGGGGTTAAGACCATAGAGTCCCTTTACTCCATTGTAGATGCCGAAGGAAGTGTTAGGTGGTTGTATACTGGGATGACAGCTCATGTTTTTAGAAAACTTAAAAACGGCCATTTAATAGTAGATGCCCCTCTGAGTAGTGGAATTTGTGGCGCCTACACCTCGGCAGGCTTTATTGAAATGGATTTCTTAGGACATATTAAAGCTTTCTATAAGCTTCCTAATGGCTTACATCACGACGTCTATGAATTACCTAATGGCAATTTTTTGGCCATTACACAAGGGGAAGAGACCAAACAAGACGTATTGGTAGAAATAGAGCGTGAATCTAAAGAAATCATTGCTAAGTGGAATTTTAGAGATATTTTAGACCCCATGCGTCAGACAGTGATTGATAAAATTTCAGTGAATCATCCCTTGGATTGGCTACATTTAAATGCCGTTGTCTACGATGAAACAGATGATAGCCTAGTAGTAACGGCTAGAAATCAGAGCTGCATGGTAAAATTGAATAGAACAACCTCCCAAATTCAGTGGATTATCGCTCCTAAAGAAGGTTGGGATGAGAAATTAGCACCTTATGTTTTAGAACCCGTGAAGGAAGAGGACTTGGGATGGGCACCACATACTCCGGTTATAGGTCAAAAAGGTACTTTTTTAATGTTTGATAATGGGAACTTTAGAAGCTATAGCCTAGACAAGGCACGTCATGCTTATGAGAACTTTAGCCGTGGAATAGAGTATCGTATAGACTTAGAAGCAGGAACCTTTGAAAAGATATGGAGCTTTGGAGAGGAGAGAGGAAATAGCTTATATTGTCCCTATCTAGGGTCCATTAACCTCCTCCAAAATGATAATAGGCTCCTGTGCTTTGGTGGGATTACCAAAGATATCTTTGGCGGACCAACAGATGATATGAAAAGTAATCGTATGAAAAATGAAGTGGTTATTGTGGAAACTACAGGAGAGAATCCCCCACAGGTGGTCTTTGAAATGGCCATGAAGGACAGGGATATTACAAAACCACTAGGCTATAAATGTTATCGTTGTGAAAAAATCACGTTTTAAGGATGGGAAGAAGAGGCTACTTAGAAAAGTAATTGATTTAAAGTAAAAGATTAAAATAAAGGATTTAAAACAAAAAGATTTAAAAGTAAAACATTTAGAAGTAAAGGATTTAGAAGTAAAAGATTTAGGAGAAAGAAATGAAGAAACTATTTAAGAAGGTTATTTGGATAGCTGTATTAGGCGCTCTGCTTGTAGGATGCGGTGTTCAAGGAAAAGGCAATAAGATAGAAACGAGTAAGACAGAAAACAATAAGGCAGAAATGAATAGTACAGAAGTAAAGGATTTAGGAATACTGCGTATAGGCGTAATGGCAGCAGCTGATAGTGCTCCTATTTTTTTAGCACAAGAAAAGGGATATTTTGAAGAGCTTGGTTTAAAGGTGAACCTGGAGATTTTTACCAATGGGGCAACCAAACAAAGCTCTATTCAAGCAGGTGAACTAGATGGGGCTATGGTCAGTATGATTCAGTTCTTAAACAATAAAGCAGCAGGATTAGATGCAGTCATGACAACGTCAACAGATGGGAGGTTTCCTGTGGTTCTTGGCCCTGGCTTTGAAGAAAAACAAGATGTAAAGGTAGGGTTGATGGAAGTCAGTGTTGTCAACTATTTAGCAGATAGCTATTTAAAAGACTATACCATGGAAAAAGTATTTATCAATGAAATGCCAGTTAGAATGCAAATGCTGATGGCAGGTGAATTGGATATGGCAGTACTACCTGAGCCTATGGCATCTACAGCCCAGCTTAAAGGCTTAGAAAAGCGTACTTATGGCAACCCAGAGGATTTCACACCCAATGCCATGATTTTTACAAATGCCATAATTGCGTCCCATGAGGAAGCTGTTGCAGCTTTCCATAAAGCCTATAATAAAGCTGTAGAAGAAATTAGGACCAATGAAGAAGTGGCCAAAGCTATTTTAATCCAAAAGCTTGAGCTAGATGAAAAAGTAAAAGACCTAATGGCCCTCCCTACTTACCATGAAACCCGTATTCCCACAGCAGAATTTATAGAAGATGTCCGTCTTTGGACAGAGGCCCTTCAAGGGAAAAGACTGGAGGTCAGCTATGACACTTTAGTCACAGAGGCCTTTGTAAAATAGATGTTAACCATTCAAGATCTAAAATTAGCCTACGGAAGCAAAGTGGTTCTAAATCAGATGACGCTTGAGGTGGCAGCTGGGGAGAGTGTAGCTATTATAGGCCCATCGGGATGTGGAAAGAGTACCCTACTCTATGCAGTAGCAGGGTTTCTTTTGCCCCAACAGGGTGAAATTCGGATACATAATGAGCCCCTAGCCAAGATGCAAAAATCAGTAGGACTCGCTTTACAAGATAACAACTTATTCCCTTGGTTAACGGTTTATAAAAACTTATCCTTAGGCCTAAAGGCAAGAGGCTATAATAAAGATGAAATCCAAAAGAAAATAGGAGATATAGCCCAAGAGCTTTGTATTTCCCATTTGTTAGGCCGGTATCCCCTGAGCTTAAGTGGAGGAGAAAGACAGCGAGTTGCCATAGGATGCATTTTAGTTTGGGAACCTAGGTTGGTTTTATTAGATGAGCCCTCCTCGGCACTAGATGCCCTTCATAAAGAACGCTTTCAGGATTTTATTTTAGAGCTTCGAAAACGGCATAAGCCTACCATGCTATTTGTAACCCATAGTATGGAGGAAGCCATTGTATTAGGACAAAAAATACTCATTATGCTTCCTAATGGGACCTATAAGCTAGAGAAAAATGAGCTTTATGGCCTACAGAGTATAAGAGAAAAGCCTGTTTTTTTTGAGAAGTGTCTAGAGATAAGAAGCTGGCTTAAGTTAGAGGAGAATCCCTATGAGAACTAAAAAACACTATTTGTCCACGCTCTATGCCATAGGCCTTGTCATACTCCTATGGGAGCTACTCCATCTTTCATTAAAATCCTTTGTTGTACCAGAACCCTTTGAAGTGCTTTTATATACTTTTCGAAATATAAGCCTCTTAGGGAGGCATTTAGGAGGTAGTCTCATAAGGATTGGATTAGGACTAGGCCTTACCCTGATAATAGGTGGGACATTAGGTCTAGCACTTGGGATCAATAGCTATTGGGATGCCTATATTACGCCTATTATCTATTTGCTTTATCCTGTGCCTCGTATTGCTTTTTTGCCTATTTTTATGGTTTTGTTTGGATTAGGAGACTTATCCAAGGTTATTTTAATCTTTGCTATTAGTGTTTTTCATTTGATTGTTAGTGTAAGAGATAGTATCATTCACTTACCCAAAGCGCTTTTTTTAACAGCAAGGAGTTGGGGACTCACTAGGAGGCAAAAGCTATTTGATGTGATTATTCCAGCAGTTTTGCCCAGTATCTTTACCTCCTTAAAACTGGCCATAGGCTCCAGTATGGTGGCCGTATTTTTTGCAGAGAACTATGCTACCCAGATAGGAATTGGTTACTATATTATGAATGCTTGGATTAAGGTGGACTATGTAGAAATGTATAGTGGTATTCTAGCCATTAGCTTATGTGGTATGGGGCTATTTAAGATAATAGAAGGAATAGAGCGTAGAGTGTGTCAATGGAAGGTAGGATATGTAAGTAAAATAAACTAAGCATAATGCAAAAAAGGGTGCCTAGACTAAAAGTCATTTAGTCCAGGCACCCTTTAATGGAAATGGAGCTATGGGGTTAACGAGGTGACTCAAAAAAGGTTACTCCATAAGTGTAAAGGCTTCATTGGTCAGTGTAAAGGTATCTTGTATGCCTTTAGTAGTATACACCTTGGCGTCCTGAGTGATAAAGATAGCATCCACTCCTTCTAGGTTTTCTACAAAGGCAAGTCCTTCTTCTAAGCCCATGGCAAAAATAGCAGTTGATAAAGCATCTCCATCTGTAGAAGAAGGGCTAATAATAGTGACGCCAGCTATTTCATTTTCATAGGGGTAACCTGTTTTAGGATCTAGAATATGGTGGTATTTGTGGCCGTTAGCATCTTCCACGTAACGCTCATAAATACCAGATGTCACAATCGACTTATTAGCCGTTTTTATGCGACCAATAATCTTCCCTCTAGGGTTAAAAGGATCTTGGATACCAATAGACCAGAGTTGGTTACCAGGTTTATCCCCTAAGGCATAGAGGTTTCCTCCTAAATCAATAAGGGCATGTTTCACCCCATGTTCTTTAAGGAGAGTTGCCACCGTATCAGCAGCATAGCCTTTTCCTATACCACCTAAGTCTAAGCACATACCTTTTTCAGTTAAATAAATACTGGAATCTTGAGGATTAAGGACTACCTTATCAAATCCAACTTGGGGTAAGACTTCTTTAATTTCATCATCACTTGGGACTCTGGCATTAGGAAAACCTATATTCCAAAGCTTAACGACTGGACCAATGGTCAAATCAAAAGCACCCCCTGTGAGCTTACTATAAGCAAGCCCTTTTTCAATAACCTCATAGGTAGCTTCATCAACTACTACAGGAGATACACCAGCTTGTGCATTAATAGCATCAATGAGGGTTCCCGTTTTATTGATACTTAAAGTGTCCTCTAGTTCTCTTAGTTTATTCATGGATAAATCCAGAAGCTCCTCAGAGGGATGGTCATAGAGAGAAATCTTAACCACAGTTCCTAATAAGAAGTCTGTTCGACTAAGAGGCTCGGAGGTTTCTTGAAGCCTATTTGAATGACAGGCTGTCAAAAAAATAACAACATTAAATAAAATAATTGTAGAAAAAAAAGCACGTTTATTGAAATAACTAGTCATTGTAACCTCCGTTTTAGCTTATCAGTTATGTAAATAGATTAATCACAACCTTTATTATACTATATAAATACAAATAAAGAGAGGTTAAAGTAAAAAAATAAGAAAGTACCATAAAAAAATAGTAGACTTCTTAATAGTATTTGGGTATAGTAAGTATAAAGAGTATATAATTATGTAAATTATGATAGAGGTGAATAATGTCGAATAAAACTAACATTGTTATACTAGGTGCAGGTTATGCAGGGGTACATGCAGCTAAAAAGTTAGCTAAAAAGTACAAGAAAAATAAAGCTATTCAAATTACATTAATTGATAAAAACCCATATCATACCCTTATGACAGAATTACATGAGGTTGCTGGTGGGCGTGTGCCAGAAGAATCCGTTAAGGTAGAACTGAGTCAGATTTTTCATAGAACAAAAGTAGATGTTGTAGTAGATTACATAACTCATGTGGATACAGACGCACAAAAAGTAACAACAAAGCATGGAGAGTATGCCTATGATTACTTAATGATTGGTATGGGCAATGAACCAAGTTATTTTGGTATACCAGGTGTTAAAGAATATGGTTTTAGTCTTTGGTCGTTAGAAGATGCCCTTAAGCTAAAAAAACATATTGAAGACAAATTTCGAGCCGCTTCACTTGAGAGGGATGTAGAGAAAAGAAAGGAAATGCTTACTTTTACTGCGGCTGGTTCTGGCTTTACAGGAATTGAAATGATTGGAGAGCTTCTCGAGTGGAAAACCACTTTAGCTCGTAAATATAGAGTGGATGAAAAGGAAGTTTCACTACTGGTTGTAGAAGCAGAAGAAACGATTCTTAATATGCTGGATCGTAAGCAAGCGGACAAAGCTGAGCGTTATATGACAAAGCATGGGATACAAATCCTTAAAAACAGCCCCATTGTAGAAGTAACACCTGAAGCTATCATTTTAGGCTCTCATAAAGTGATTAAGACACAAACACTTATCTGGACCTGTGGGGTTCAAAATAATGTAGATTGTACGAAGTATGGTCTTGAAACAACCAAAGCTAATAGACTTAAGGCTAATGCCTATATGCAAGCTACAAACCATGAGAATGTATACCTTATTGGAGATTGTGCTTATGTAGAAGAAGAGCCTGGTAAAGGAAATCCTCAAATTGTAGAAGCAGCAGAACAAACAGCTACAACAGCTGTTAAGAATATTATAACTTCCATTGAAGGCAAAGGAGAAAAGGTAAAATTCAAATCCAATTATCATGGTTTTATGGTCTCCATTGGTGGTAAGTATTGTGTAGCCAATTTGATGGGAATCAAGCTTTCAGGATTGTTTGCAATGGTGGCAAAACATTTGGTAAACATGCTTTACTTATTTGGGGTACTGAATATTCCAGCCGTTTATCATTATTTACAACATGAATTCTTTGATATGAAAGAAAATAGAACCATTCTAAGAGGACACCTTGCTTCTAAAGGCAATCGTTTATGGCTTATTCCTCTCAGACTTTATGTAGGTTGTGTATGGCTTCTGGAAGGTCTTATGAAGCTTTGTGGAGAAGGAACCTGGGAAAAAGCAGTAGATGCCCTATTTAATAAAGGGCAATGGTTATTTAAAATGGGTTCAGACAGTTGGGTGAAAGCAGGAAATATTAAAATGCCATTTGCTTGGCTTCAAGATGGTTTAACTGGGGCATCCTCAGCGGCAGAAGGGGCAGTAGAATATGCCACACCTATTTTAAGTGAAATGCCAAAATTCTATGAAGCCATCATGAAAATCATGATTCCTAATGAAACAATGGCTAACCTTTTTCAAATAATGGTTGTCGTTTTAGAAATAGGTATTGGTCTTGCCCTTATTGCAGGTTTATTTACATGGCTTGCAGCAGCAGCGTCTGTATTTATGACAATGAATTTTATTCTTTCAGCTATGGCTGGTTGGGAGATCTTATGGTATACTTTTGGGGGAATGGCATTAATGAGTGGTGCAGGTAGAACATTTGGTCTTGACTATTATGTAATGCCATGGATTACCAGAATAGTAGGCAACTGGTGGCTAGGTAAGAACAAACATATTTATAGTGAAAGATAAATTGTTAGATTAGATAATAAAAGACCACTTGGGTTCATCCTATAAAGTGGTCTTTTTGTAATAGAGGTAGGTTAATAAAGTAAGTCATATAAAAAATAAGAAAAAAGACCATAAGGAGCCAAAGAAACCACTATGAAAATAAAAACATGGGACAAGATTATTATTGCCTTACTCCTCATCCTTTCATTTGTTCCTTATCTTTTTTTGAAGCTATTATTACTAGGTGACTATGATATGACCTATGCTAGGGTAACGGTTGATGGCAAACTTTATAAGGAAATCCCTTTAACAGGGCAAGTAAAGCATACAGCTTTTGTCATTGAAACAGTCTATGGGAGTAACACAGCTGTCATAGAAAATGAAAAGATTACAGTTTCTGAGGCGAACTGTCCCGATAGGATTTGTGCCAAAACAGGTTTTATAGAAAAACCGGGACAGTCTATTACTTGTTTACCCCATAAACTCTATATTGAGATTGTGGGTAAGCTGGCAGAAGAAGATGAGGATACAATAGATGTTAATGCCTATTAGGAGTAGAATATGAAAAAAACAAAGCATTTAATTTATACGTCACTCCTGGTGGCAATGGCTCTAGCGCTTCACTTATTTGAGCGAAACATTCCCGTTCCATTTATGACGCCAGGAGCTAAGTTGGGTTTAGCCAATCTTGTAACCGTTATTGCCATTTACACATTAAACAAAAAGTCAGATGTGGTAAAGATTATTGTAGCAAGGTTATTATTAAGTGCCTTTTTTGGTGGAAGTCTATCTGGGCTCTTATATGGCAGCATGGGGGCACTATTAAGTTTTAGTATCATGGTAGTCATAAAAGAAGGGCTAAAGGATCAAGTAAGTACCATAGGTGTAAGTGCAGCAGGAGCAGTTTTTCACAATATAGGACAGGTTTTAGTGGCTTCGCTTATTGTACAAAATAGAGGAGTTATGCTCTATCTTCCGTTTTTATCAATTGCTGGGATTGTGACGGGGATTTTTGTGGGGATAGCAGCAAATTATACAGTTGGGCATATGTATAAGTTGCCCTTTTTTAAAGGGATGATAGTAAAAGAAGTGAGAGGTTAAAATATGCATACAGTCTGGAAGAGGTACCCAGAAATACAGACAGAATTAGAAGCTGTTTTAAATAAGATGGAGGTCAATGCCTACTGCAAAGATAAAGTCATTGAAACATCGATTAAAGAGCTTATACAGTCAGGTGGTAAAATGATAAGGCCGGGCTTTACCGTTATTGCCTCTAAGTTTGGAGAGTATCAGCCAGAGCGTACAAGAGCTATGGCAGCAGTTGTGGAGCTATTCCATATGGCAACGCTTGTACATGATGATGTCATTGATGATTCTAAATTAAGAAGAGGTAGAGAAACCATTCAATCCAAATATGGAAAGGAGTATGCCGTTTATATCGGAGACTATCTTTTTTGTATTTGCTTTAAAATCTTGGCAGGTACGGCTTCCTTACATAGTATACAGCTAGATAGCAAGGTCATGTCTCGAATTTGCTTAGGTGAAGTCGAGCAGCTTAGTTCAAGGTTTCAAAAAGAAGTCAGTATTAAGCAGTATCTAAGGCGCATTTCAGGTAAAACAGCTGAACTGTTTTCTTTAAGTTTATATATAGGTGCGGCAGAAAGTGATTGTGACCCAAAGCTTTGTAGACTGTTTTGGAATATAGGTCATACTATTGGCATGGCTTTTCAAATCATTGATGATATTTTAGATTATACAAGTAGTGCCCAAACATTAGGTAAGGAAGTAGGTCATGACTTAAGAGATGGCATTTATACACTGCCCCTTATTTATGCCTTAGAGAAAAAGCCAGTAGAACTCATGAGCCTTTTAGAAAAAGAAGATTTAGGTAAAGAAGAAATAGGAAGAATTATTGAACTCACCAAGGAATATGGAGGGGTTAATCAGGCAAGAGCATTAGCTAAAAAATACACAGATAAAGCTTATAGCTTTATAAAGAGATTACCTGATCATACCTATAAAACCATACTTCAAGAAATCACACAAGAACTACTGGATAGAGCCTACTAAATCAAAGCCCCCATTGAGCAAAGAATGTTATGACAAAAGAGGGCTATGCAGTCTGATGAAGTAGAG
>JAEYNQ010000091.1 GCA_023412455.1 Bacillota bacterium | reverse complement strand
ATCCTCACCAAATTGCATTAAATAATAATCTTGTATATCCTTTAAATCTTCCCAGGCAGTTGGTAAGATTTCTACCCTATATGACACTTGCTCTTTCTCTCAGTCTCTTTCTAGCTTCTGAAACACTAATTGTCTGTGCTCCACTAATTCGTTCCTGCTCTGCCTGCAAAACCTTTTCACGAAGCTCCAACATTTTCTCCCTCTTTTCAAAAGCTTCAATGCTCATATAAACACCATCGCCTTCCCCATTACGAGTGATATAAATGGGTTCCTTTGTCTCTTTTGCTAGGTCTGAAATAGAGGCATAATCATTTCTTAATGCTGCTGACGCCTTAATGATCATAACAATCCCTCCTGTATGCTATATATCAAAATTCTATCACATATTCTGTACATAGTAAATCTTATTTATTCTGTTTCATAAATTAGTTGCTATTTTTCACGATAAAATAGTACTAAGCGTTTGGTAGCATTGATGCAAGTAATTAATTTTTGACCACTTCTCTTTATAATTGATTTACTAAGTCATCAACGTACTTCTTCCTTTTAAGTACCCCATAAAGTTAGATATACTATACTTAGGTGGAATTGCTACACATAGATGAATATGATCTGGGCATACTGCACTCTCCACAATTTCAATATCTTTGTACTTACATAATGTTGCTATTATATCTCTTACATCATTCCTCAGTTGCTCATATAACACTTTCTTTCGATATTTAGGAATAAATACTATATGATACTGGCACTTTCATTTCGTGTGTGATAAACTTTTATTGTCCATTAGGACTCGCCTCCTGTGTTTGAGTTTGGCTTACGACACCATTCTCATTCTAACATTGGAGGCTCTTTTTTGAATATCCTACACGCTCCTACTTACTCCATTCTCCCCAGCATAGCTGGGGGATTAAGTTTTTCATTTATAGACTCTTAAATTTTTGCTTTTAATCTAAAACATAAGGTTGGGTTATTGGGATAGTCCGCCATGCTACCGCAAGGCTCCACTACGTTGCATCTCGCTAACGGGCTGCGCCCTACGGGGCCGAACTAAAAAAGAACCAATTGAAAGGGAGCTCTCATTGGTTCTTTTTTAGTTCGGCCGCCCACGGCTTTGCTTATTGAAATCTAACTGCTTTACCCCTTTAATCGACTTTGTATATCGGAAGCACTATACAACACATCCGTCACAATCACTCTATCTTCTTTAATAACATAGAACTTATAAAGTTGTTCCATATCTACCAGTGCTTCATCTGTAATCTCAGCTGCATATTGCTTCATGCTAATGACTCTCCCTAAATTTAGCAAAAGCACTTGCTGCATTCTGTACTTTTCCTGCTTCTATATCGCCATAATTTTTTTATAGCTTTGCATGTATTTCTTCCGTTGCCATTAAATCCATATTAATTGAATGAGGTGATTTCGGTAAAGTCACTTCAAAAGGGATTCCCCCAGTAAGAGAAATTTGATTTAAATACATATCTATTGCAGTAGACATAGGAATACCTAATCTTGATAAAACTTCCTCTGCTCGTTCCTTCACCTTAGGATTTACCCTTAAATTTAACGTTACTGTCTTTTCCATAAAACAACACCTCCTATTAATCACATTGTACGCTTACGTCGTTACATTTCAAGCGATTTCGTATCAGATTCATTTGTTACGTCAATGACATGAGATATGATTGAAAGATGGATCGAAGCTAAAAACAAATATGAGCTAAATAGCTTTGTACCTATTCTTTTGTAAATAGTTGACTAAGTCCACAAATTGGAATATAATGGACTGCGTCAACTATTTTAAATTGTAAATTAAAAGGGGTATTATATGAAAAAAATGATGAATCCACGTTTAATGCTGGCTGCGTCTATGGCAATATTTGGTACATTGGGGCTGTTTATACGAAATATTTCGATCTCTTCTGGAGAACTGGCGTTGTATCGTGCTGTTTTAGCAGCCGTTTTGATAGCCGTATTTTTAATGGTAACTAAACAAAAGATACCATTTGCCAACATTAGAAAGGAATTACCGTTGCTGCTTGCATCCGGTGTTGCAATGGGCATTAACTGGATTCTTTTGTTTGAAGCCTACAAATATACAACTGTTTCACTTGCAACATTAAGTTACTACTTTGCTCCTGTTATTGTGACTGTTGTGTGTCCTTTTCTTTTCCATGAAAAACTGACCACTAAACAGATTATATGCTTTGTTATGTCCACTGTGGGCCTTGTGATGATTATCGGTATAGGTAACCTTGGTGGCGGTAATGATTTTATTGGTATCTTGTTTGGCTTGGGTGCGGCAATATTTTATGCCACCGTCATTCTTTTGAATAAGTTCATTAAAAATATTAAAGGGATCCACAGAACGTTTTTACAGTTTCTTTCTGCTATTGTTATACTGATTCCGTATGTTATAATCACAAGTGGAGTGACATTGGGAAGTTTAAACGGAATCGGATGGGTAAATCTGCTTATCGTTGGTCTTATTCATACAGGTGTAACCTATTGTATGTATTTTTCTTCTCTTAAGGAATTACCAGGACAAAAAGCCGCCATCCTCAGCTATATTGACCCTTTGGTTGCGGTGCTGATTTCTGTTACTATCTTAGGCGAAACCATGACGTTGTGGCAGATGATAGGTGGTATCCTGATTCTAGGGTTCACTCTATGGAATGAAATTTCGCCAAAAGTAAAGAATTAGGAGGCAGGTATGTTTTCCGCTGATCAAATTGCTGACATTCAGGGTTTTAATAAAGTGTATCAGAACTTAATGATACAAATCGACTCTGCTGTTCTGGAAACAGGATATACATTAACAGAAAAGGATGTTTTGCTTGAAATCAGTAAAACTGAACGCTGTACAGCAAATATTCTAATTCAACAACTGAACATTGACCGCAGCTACATGAGCCGTATGATTGCAAAATTCGAGAAGCACGGACTGATTGAAAAAACACAATCTCAGGCTGACAGTCGTATCCGCTATATCCGATTGACGCAGCTAGGACATAAAGAAATCAACCGACTGAGCGATATTCAGAATAATCATATTGGAGCAATTTTTAACAAACTAAGTGATGCAGACCAGGAAAAAGTATGGCAGGCAATGGTTATGATTCGCAACAAATTAAGCGATGCAAACGACGTTATAACTATTCGCCCCTTTAGTCAAAGTGATATTGAATATGTGATTTCACGTCATAAAACACTCTATTATGCAGAAAGACATTTAAGCGGTACTTTTTCTTCATATGTAGACGAAATTGTTTATCGTTTTGTTGATGAATATAATCCTCAGACTGACTGCCTGAAAATTCTTGAATGCAATGGTGTTCCTGT
>JAEYNQ010000305.1 GCA_023412455.1 Bacillota bacterium | reverse complement strand
GAAAATCCACTTGTGTGATCCCTTGATCAGGTCTAAATTGTTTTCCCCCTAAATAATAACCACTTTCATAAAGCTTTTTAATAATACTCTTAGATGGATGGCCTTCCAAATCTGTATAAAAGTTCTGCGCTTGTTCTTCTACAATAGGTTTTCCTTCATCATCTATTCTTTCAGCTGTATAAGGATTAAACAAAGAATAAGTATCTTTATGACCATAAACCAGTTCACGGCTACTAGTACTCGTATTGACATATAGAAGCTCTAGCCCCAGTTTTTTAATAATCTCCTCTTCCTGTACCTTTCCCTTCATTGGTTCAAAAGTTACCTCATCCCACCTGTTGGTATAGTGGGTTATCTCATCATAAACTTTATTATAGGTAAAATATAAACCATTTTCATCAACTGGCAAGTTGTTTTCTAAACGTTGGAAGTAAAAAGTTTCTTCTTGTTCTTCATTTGGTTGTGAAGTTGTTTTCTCTTTTTCTACGTAATAGGTTTTTTCAAATTTGTCTTTAGCTAAAGTCTTAGCAAGGTCCTCTACCTTAGAACGCATGCTCTGTTCATCCATTTGAGGAACCTCTTCTTCATAAGGAAGATATAAATGATATTCTATGATTTCACCTGTCTCCGCATTGATACTAAAAGAGATATGCTTTTGACTACTATTTTCCCCTTCTATTCCTGCTGCCACTAACAGCATTTCTTTTTCTTTGCTTAAATTTTCTTTCCCTAAATTCCCCTTTGTCTTAATGTCCACTTCTCCACCTATGTTCCAAATATAACGTCCTGCCCAATCATCTTTATAAAGATTACCACTCGTAATCTTTATGTCCTTAAGACGTGGAAAATAGGTTGCTGCTCTTTTAACCGCTTCTTCTTTCGTTAAAAGACCTTTTGTCACTTCAACAACCTTTAATTCTTCTGGCGTCAGCCCTCCTAAACCCTCAGTCTTCCCATCATAACCTACTGCAGTCTCTTTAGCGGTATAGTTTCTTCCCCATATATTCCCTTCCTCTTCATAGGGTACAAAAACCTTTCCTGTAGCTGCATCAATTACTTTGTTCCCACTATTATTTACTATATAAGCGAGAAAGCTCTTTGAAGTTTTTGTTTTGTAATCACGAAATATTTTATAGCTCAGCTTCCCTGCTAACTTGTCTTTGTAAATGGCTTCAGCTTGTTTTAAAGAAAGCTTAGGACTGTTGGGGCCATAGCTATTCGTATCTTTATTGATCCCATAAAATTGAAAAATCGTGCCATCTTGTTTATCTACTGCAATAAAGACCCTGCTACCTCTTACCTTAATGCCATTAGGACAGTAAAAAAAGTTAAACTCATACTTATCTCGGTCTAAATAAGTTTCTTCAGTATCTAATTTCAACTGATCCGCATACTCTGGGGCCACCTGCTTTAAAAAAGCTTTGGCTTTCTCCAATGCACTTTCATAAGAGACCTTAGCTAAAAGCTGACTGTTCTCTTTTTTTAACCCATAATAACTATAGCTCAGGAGTGCCTCTGTTTGTTTATCGACTACTACACTCAATTCTCCCTTTTCCCTCTTTTTGTCCTGCCAACTAAAATAAAACTTTCCCCCCTTTTCGTCATTGACCAATGAGTAATTAAACTCGGTTAAATCAGTAGGTACTTCTATTTTTTGCTTTGTACTGAGAATGAGCCTTTCTAAGTCTTTATCCATCTCCTTAGCCCATAAGGAAGTAGGCATTACTAAAATAAACACCAATATAATACTTAAAATTCTCCTCATTTTTACCCTCCTGTTATCTTTTATTATTTAAGACGTTACTTTTCTTTTTTTAGTTCCAAATTTTTTTAATATTCCTTAATAAATTATAACCTATTCTTAAATGAATAAAAAGCTATTACAGCCGCACGATTTAAATGCTCATGTAATAGCTTTTTATTCACAGTTTCTATTAAAGCTTCTATTAAAGTTTTTATTGAAATCTTTTTTCTTCCCATTTACAGTTGGCCATAACCTGTTCAACTAACTTGAAATTCAGACCAGGATGAATGGTCTCTTCATGAGAAATCGTAATATTTGCTAGGGTAATTGCTATTTTTACCGTTTCTTTTATATTTGTATCATTCAAATAACCATAACCAATACCTGCTACAAAAGCATCTCCAGCACCCGTTACATTTTTAACTTCTTTAGGAATGCCTCTTATTATACCTTCTTCTTTGCCATTATTATAGTAGATGCCTTCTGCATCTAAGCTAATAAACACATTTTGTACACCTAAGCCTATTAAATAGGCCCCTGCTTCTCTTATGGCCTCTTCACTATCTATGCTAAACCCACAAAGCACTTCAGCTTCATACCTGTTAGGTTTTATGGTATGAAAATAAGGAATCAAATGCTTCACACCCTTAGCCTTTGCTGTAGAAACAGGATCTAACACAAAATGCGTCTCCCCTTTATAAGTGGTTACGATATATTCTATAAGTTCTGGATTATCTGCTCCAAAAAACATATATTCAGCAGCTTTAATGACCTCTGCTCTTTTATCTACCTCTTCTTTACTAAAACAATTAGCAATTTCAATATCAACAACAGCAGAAACCATTTCGCCCTTTTCATCTAATATGGCGAGATAGGTGGGTGTAGAGGCCCCTTTTATAATAAGGGAATCGTGCATATCTAGTCCCATTTTACTGGCGTTAGCCAAAATAGCCTGACCTTTTTCATCTTCTCCTAAAATAGAAATAAATTTGGTATTCATTCCTATTCTTGCCATATTTTCAGCAATGTTTCTACACACACCTCCACAAGAAACTTTTACTTTCCCTGGATTAGAATCATAGGCTCTATAATTTGTTTTGGCAAAGCCAAAAATATCATAGATAGAAAGCCCAAAAACAAGTACATAGGGTTTACTGCTATCTGTCATTCCGATCTCCTCTTTTGTCATTTTATTAATCTATTAATGGATACCTACTATACTACCACACCTTTTAAACAATGTGTACTTCAAAATACTGGATAACCTATTAAAACACTATTACTAAACAAAAAATTTTGTAATATTATATTTTTAGTTGCATTTTACAAAGCTATACCTTATAATAGCGCCTAGAAATGTTGTATAAAATTTAAACTATTAAGGAGACGATTCATAATACAATGAATAGTGAAAATTCAAGCAGACTCCGTCTTTATGGTTTTAATAACCTGACCAAAACATTAAGCTTTAATATGTATGATATTTGTTATACCAAAACAGCTGCTGATCGCATGGCGTACATTGAGTATATTGACGAGCAGTATAATGCGGAAAGACTCACTCAAATTTTATCAACTGTCACCGAAATGATAGGCGCAACTGTTCTGAATGTTGCTAAACAAGATTATGATCCTCAAGGTGCAAGTGTCACTATTCTTATTTCAGAATGTCAGATGACAGAAGCAGAAATCAATGCCAAATCTGCTTCACCCGGTCCACTTCCTTCATCGATTGTGGGTCATCTGGATAAAAGTCATTTAACGGTACATACTTATCCAGAATACCATCCCTATGAAGGGATTAGTACCTTTCGAGCAGATATTGATGTAGCTACCTGTGGTGAGATCTCTCCTCTTAAGGCCCTTAACTTTCTGATTCATTCCTTTGACGCTGATATTATGACCATCGACTATCGTGTACGTGGCTTTACCCGAGATATTACAGGCCGTAAATTATTTATTGATCATCCTATTGACTCTATTCAAAATTTCATTCCTGAAAATGTGCGGATGCTCTATAACATGATTGATGTCAATGTGTATCAAGAAAATATCTTTCATACTAAATGTAAACTGAAGGGCTTTGACCTAGATAATTATCTTTTTGGTTATACCAAAGAGGACCTCCATCCGGGAGAAGCCAAAATGATTGCCAAAAAAGTAAAGAAAGAAATGGATGAAATTTTCTATGGTACCACAGTGACTGAAGCTATGTTCCATATTGATGATTAAACTTTTTATTTTGTTTTTAGATACATAAAGGAGACTACTTCCATGAATGAATGGTATACCGAATATCATCAATCTGATGTGCGCTTTTCCATTGGCCTTAAACGTCATCTTTATTCGGAAAAAACACCCTTTCAACAAATCGATTTTTATGACAGTGAAACCTTTGGAAAGTTTTTTACTTTAGATGGTTTAATGATGGTCACCGAAAAAGATGAATTTATTTATCATGAAATGATTGTTCATACCCCACTGGCTGTCAATCCTTTTATAAAAAAAGTCCTTGTCATTGGTGGGGGGGATGGGGGAACTTGTCGCGAACTTCTTCGCTACCCTTCTATTGAAAGGATTGACCTTGTGGAAATTGATGAACGTGTGGTCCGTCTTTGTCAAGAATACTTGCCTCAAACGGCTTCTTGTTTTGAAAAGGACCCTCGCCTTCATCTCTATTTCGAAGATGGTGTTGCCTTTGTTCAAAAGGCTCCTCCTAAGAGCTATGATTTAATTATTGTAGACTCTACTGACCCTATAGGGCCAGGTGAGGGACTTTTCACTTATGCTTTTTATAAGTGTTGTAGGGCCCTTTTAACGGAAGAGGGGATTCTCATTAATCAACACGAAAGCCCCTACTATAGTGATGATGCCGAAGAAATGAAAAGAACCCATCGCAAACTAAGTCAAACCTTTCCTATTGCCAAGGTCTATCAATTTCATATGCCAACCTATCCTTCAGGCCATTGGCTTTTTGGCTTTGCTTCTAATACTCTAGACCCCATTAAGGATTTAAAAGCTTCCTACTGGGAAGGACTTGGTCTTGCTACTAAATATTATAATACACAGCTTCATGTAGGAGCCTTTATGCTTCCTACTTATGTAAAGGATGAATTAGAAAA
>JAEYNQ010000085.1 GCA_023412455.1 Bacillota bacterium | reverse complement strand
AATTATCATGACTTTAAAGGAAGTGGATTTGATGAATACCACACCATTTAAAGCTTTAGAAATTTTATATGAATTACAAAGGAAGGTTAAATCTCTATAGGAGGTTAACCTTCCTCCTTATTATATTGATTAGAAAGGAGGCAGTAAATGAAAGCAATTAAAATATTAGATACCCATACCATTAATAAGATAGCAGCAGGAGAAGTTGTAGAAAGACCTTGTTCTGTAGTGAAAGAACTAGTAGAAAACAGTATTGATGCCAAAGCCAGCTCTATTACGGTGGAAATCAAAAATGGGGGGATCGATCTGATTCGTGTGACGGATAATGGGGTAGGCATTCCTAAAGACCAAGTAGAAGTAGCCTTTTTACGTCATGCAACAAGTAAAATTACATCAGCAGAAGATTTATATGAAGTGATGAGTCTTGGGTTTAGAGGCGAAGCTCTAGCCAGTATTGCAGCTGTTTCTCATGTGGAGCTTTTAACAAAAGAAGAAAAGGAATTAACAGGAAAGCGTATTGAAATAAGTGGTGGAAAAATAACAACGTCAGAAGAGGTAGCTTGTCCAAATGGTACTACTTTTATTATGCGTCATTTATTCTTTAATGTGCCTGCTAGAAAAGCTTTTTTAAGTAGTAGTAGTTCAGAAGCGGCAAAAATTTCAGATTACATGTATAAACTTGCTTTAGCACATCCAGAAGTCAGTTTTAAATATATTCAAAATGGTAAGACTCTATTTACCACATCAGGAGATCATGAACTCAAACATGCTATCTTAAATATATACGGTAAGGAATATGCTAAAAACACATTGGCATGTTTTTATAAGAGTGAAAACATCACTTGTAGTGGCCTAGTTGGTAAACCTATTTTAAATCGTGGCAATCGTAATTATGAGCATTTTTTCATTAATGGTCGCTATATCAAAAGTCAGCTTTTACAAGGTGCCCTAGAAGATGCTTATAAAACTTTAGTCATGGTAGGCAAGTTTCCTTTTGCAGTTTTACACCTCCATTTAGATCCTGCCTTAGTAGATGTTAATGTGCATCCTACCAAGTTGCAAGTGCGTTTTAAAAATCCAGAGACTATTTATAAAGCGGTATATGAAGGCGTCATTCACGCCCTAAGAGAAGCTTATTTAGTTCCAAATGTTACAGGGGAGAGTGCTCCTAAGGAAACAAAAGTTCAACCTGTCATTGAGCAAGGGGTGATTGATACTTTTTTTGCACCAAGGAAAGAACAGCAAACGGTTACGCCAGAAAGTCTTTTAAAACGTGAGCTCACTTCAGTTCCTGAAAAAACTTCAGAGGATAGGACAGTTAGTCGCTTATTTGGGGAAAAAGGTCAATCTTCACCAAGTGCTATTCAGGCGTATGAAAAACAGCTAACCCAAGTTTTTAAGCAAGAGCCTCATGATTTTAGGATAGCAGAAGAAATAGAAGAAAAACATGAGAATATCATGGAAGCAAGTCATAAAAACTATGGCATTAGTAGTATTGAGCAGGTTCCTTTGCCACCTAAAGTACAAGCACAAGTGCAGGTGAGTACACCTAGCATCAATAAAGAAGATTATCGCATTGTAGGACAAGTATTTAGAACCTACTGGCTCATACAGTATCATGAAAAAGTTTTTATTATTGACCAACATGCAGCTCATGAAAGAGTACTATATGAGCAGTTTATGTCAGAATTTAGAGCCAATAAAGTAGCGAAGCAACTTTTACTGATGCCAGAGACACTAAATGTAACACCTACAGAGGCACAGCTTTTAAAGGAGCATGCGGAAATTTTTCAGAACTTAGGATTTGACTACGAAAGTTTTGGCGAAAATGCCATTGTGATTCGAGAAGTACCTTTTATTTTAAATGAGCCTTTATCTCCAAGTGTATTTAAGGAAGTATTGGATCGCTTAAGTCATGAACAGCTGAAAGATATAACTGAACTCAAGGCAGAAGCCATTATCCGTATGGCATGTAGGAGTGCGATTAAAGCCCATGATCAAATTTCAGATGAGGAATGTCATAAGCTCATCCATTTATTACTTACCTTAGATAACCCTTTTACTTGTCCTCATGGGAGGCCAACGATTGTATCACTGACACAGGGAGATATCGAAAAGATGTTTAAAAGAATATAGAATGACCAAGAAAGGTAAATATATGAAAAAACCACTTATTTTAATTGCAGGTCCTACTGCTTCTGGTAAAACAAGTACCAGTGTTCGTTTAGCAAAAGCCATTAATGGGGAGATTATATCTGCGGATTCGATGCAAATCTATAAAGGTATGGATATTGGAACAGCTAAAGTAAAACCCGAAGAGATGCAAGGGATAAAGCATTATATGATTGATGAATGGGAAGCTGATTTTCCTTGTAGTGTAGCTACCTTTAAAGAACGTGTGAAAGGTTACTTGGAAGAAATATATCAAAAGGGTAAAATCCCTATCTTAGTGGGGGGCACAGGTTTTTATATTAATGCTATCTTATTTGATACCCAATTTGAAGAAACCTCACCCAATCAGGAGTATAGAAATGCTTTGCAAGAATTCGTTAAGTCGTATGGCGCAGACAAACTCCATGACAAGCTAAAGGCAGTGGATCCTCTAAGTGCTGCTCAAATTCATCCTAACAATGTCAAACGTGTGATTAGAGCTCTAGAATATTATGAAGAAACAGGGCAACCTATCTCTGCCCATAACGAAGAGGAAAAAGAAAAACGCAAGGAGAACGAATCACCTTATGCGTATACCTTTTTTGCATTAGATATGGACCGTAGCAAATTATATGAGCGTATTAACTTACGGATTGATGAAATGGTCGCAGAAGGCCTTGTACAAGAGGTAAAATACTTTTTTGACAAGGGATATAGTGAGGACCTACCTTCTATGAAAGCGATTGGGTATAAAGAATTCTTTCCTTATTTTAAAGGAGAAGCAACCCTAGAGGAGTGTATTGAGCAGCTTAAGAAAAACACAAGACACTATGCCAAAAGACAGATGACTTGGTTTAGACACCAAGCTTCCCCTATCTTCTTAAATGTTGATGAGCTAGGATTTAATACAGAGGCAATTGTGGCAGAAATGCTCTCAAAAATAAATC
>JAEYNQ010000082.1 GCA_023412455.1 Bacillota bacterium | reverse complement strand
AAACAACCCCTCGCCCAAGTCTATTACCAAATCCCCTATTATAAATTTTAGTTTATGCTTTCATTTCACATAAAAAAGGTGATTCTAGAATTTTATCAATCCCAAAATCACCTTGTATTTATAGCTTCATGCTTCATTTATAAATAAATACTTCCATCTTTCCCATTCATCTAGAGTCTCTTGGCGGATTCTAGGGTTAGTAATGACTTCTAAGGCTGCTATCGCAAGGACCTTTCCAGCATATATAAGGCCCTTATGAGCTATAGTAGACTGACCTTGTGCCACTGCTTGCCATGAATGAAGAGGTGTATTAGCCACCCAAGTTACTGCACCTATCTGGCCAACAGGACATATGCGGCTTACATCTCCTACATCTGTTGAAGCTAGACTTGGCTCATTGTCTTCTCTATAGGGCAAAATAAGCGTCTTCAATTGCTCTTCTCGATAATGCAATATGTCTTTCTTTTCATCTCCTGAGTATTTATTGGCAATAGTATCTAGATAGTCATCCTTCTCTTCAAAGGTAGCTTGCCATTTAGTAGCTTGCTGAAGTTCTTCCTTTGTATACTTAGGAGACTCTACTTCCTTCATCTTTCGATATAGAAGCTGCTGTAAGGTTGCATTAGGAATAAGATTAGCACAAGACTTGATATATTTTTTCTCCATTTTAGTTTCTGTCATGAGAGCTGCCCCTTGAGCTATTTTATCAATACGTTTTGTAAGTTCTTTTACAGTCTTCTCTGTATTGGCCCTTATGAGATACACTACCTGTGCATAGGCTTGTACTACATTAGGTTCTAATCCTCCTGTATTGGTAACGGCATAGTGCACTCTAGCATCTGATGACATATGCTCTCTTAGATAATTTGCCCCTATGTTCATGAGCTCAACTG
Source organism: Bacillota bacterium (assembly GCA_023412455.1). Classification (GTDB taxonomy): domain Bacteria; phylum Bacillota; class Clostridia; order Lachnospirales; family Cellulosilyticaceae; genus Sporanaerobium. The sequence continues at coordinate 12,713 of JAEYNQ010000082.1, read as the reverse complement.
CATCTAAAGCACTTCTTCCTTTATCTGGATTTAAAGCAGCATGTGCACTCCTTCCAAAAAACTCAAAGGAATACTTAGCATTAGCTAGACTGGTATGGGTTACGGATAGATTGAGGTCGTCTGGATGCCAAGTGAAAGTAATATCCACACCATCAAAAGCACCATTTCTCACCATCACACTCTTTCCAGAACCATTTTCTTCTGCTGGGCATCCATAAAAACGAATTGTACATCTTAGATGATGATGTTTGACATACTCTTTAAGTCCTATAGTCGCTGCTACTGCTCCTCCAGCTAGGCAATTATGTCCGCACCCATGTCCTGTTGTCTTACCTTCTACAGGGACTTTTTCATATTCTTCTGCTTTTTGTGATAGCCCCTCTAATGCATCGTATTCTCCTAAAAATGCAATAACCGGCTTTCCCTCTCCATACTCTGCCATAAATGCTGTTTCTAGGTTGCCACAGTTGTCTATAATCCGAAACTCTTCAGATGCCAAATATTCTTTAAGCAGTTTTGAAGAATGGTATTCGTTAAAGCCAATTTCAGCATACTCCCAGATTGTATCGCTTATCCTTTCAAACTCACTTCTTTTGTCCTCTATTATCTTTTCAATCTCATGCATCTATTGACCACTCCCTCTAAGTAAAAATTCTGCTGAAAATATAAAAAGACTATCACCAAACCATATACTACCTCAAGATATATCATTTATTTTCCTTCTATATCTTGTATTTAATATGTGTTTTGCGATAGTCCTTTTCTTTTCATTCTTCTAAATCCTTAACTGAAATAATTGCCCCTGTTTGAAAATATTCAATATTATCAAGCGCTGCTTGTGCCACATCCTCAGGACTATGGGTACCGCATGCTTCTTTAAACACATGAACATGATAGCCATATTGATGTGCATCTACTGTGGTGTAATGAACGCAAATATCTGTTAATGCTCCCCCAATGAAAAGGTGCTCTATTTTAAGTCCTCTGAGTAATATTTCTAAATCTGTTCCAAAGAAAGCACTATACCTTCTTTTAGAAATGACATATTCACCTTCAATAGGGGCTGTTGGTTCCCAAAAAGATGTATTTTTTTCTAAACAATGAATACCTTCAGCACCTTCAAGTTCTCTACCAAAGTCAACCATTTCATTCCTATGTAATTCAATAACATGAATAATAGGCACATTCCCTAGCTTTCTAAAATACTTAGTGACCTTCAATATATGATCATGATAATACTTTTCTCTCTTCTCTTGCTTTTCACCTATATATTCTGAAAAGGATTCTTGTGATTCTTCTACATCAATTAATAGTAATGCACTATGCTCTGGTATTGTTATCATATCTACCTCCTACAGTAGCTATTTTTATCTAATCTAGATCGTTGACTGAGATAATTGACCCTGTTTGAAAATATTCGATATTATCGAGCGCTGCTTGTGCCACTTCTTCTGGGCTGTGAGTACCACAGGCCTCCTTAAACACATGAACATGATAGCCATATTGATGTGCATCTACTGTGGTGTAATGAACACAAATATCTGTCATACCTCCACAAATAAATAAATGTTCAACTTTAAGTCCTCTTAGTAAGATCTCAAGGTCTGTTCCAAAAAAAGCACTGTATCTTCTCTTTGGAATCGTATACTCTCCTTTAATTGGTGCTGTTGGCTCCCAGAAAATAGAATCCTTCTCTAAACAATGTACACCTTCTGAACCATCTAATTCACGACCAAAATCCACTAGGTCATCTCTATGAAGTTCTATGATATGAATAATAGGCACATTACCTAATTTCCTAAAATACTCCGTTACCTTTAAAACATTATCATGATAAAATTTTCTTCTTTTTTGTTGGTACTCTCCATCATATAAGGGTACATGCACCTTTGAATCTTGTACATCTACCAGTACTAAAGCACTATGTTCAGGTATTGTTATCATAGTCTACACCTCCGCTTCTAAAATATCTTGTGTGGTGATATTAGATTCTCTCTGTAAATACTTCATATTTAAAAGTGCATAGTCATGAGCTTTCCTTGAAGAACCTGTCACACAGTCAGTCACAACATAAAACTTATAGTCATGTTGATGTGCATCAACAGCAGTGAATCTTACACAAACATCTGTTAATCCACCAATTAAAAACAAGGTAGTAATTTTTTTGCAACGAAGAAGAATATCTAAATCTGTTCCTAAAAAAGCACTGTATCTCCTTTTACCTATTGTATAGTCATTTCCTTCTGGTTTAGTGAGTGGATTATATTCAGCAAATGGCGTACCTTCTAAGCAATGTACACCTTCTACCCCATCTAGCTCTCTACCAAAATCACTATGGTCTGGTCTATGAATTTCTCTAATCTGAACTACTGGTAAATCATGCTCTCTAAAAAATTTAATAATCTTAGGTGCATTTTGATAAGTAGTACTCCCTTCCATAATAGGAATACCGCAGGCATCATTATCTCCATCTTGCAAATCTATCACTATTAATGCGCTATTCTCTGGTATTTTCATAATATCCTCTCCTTTATTTAGTCTTTAAAGCCATTCACCTTTCCAAAAGGCTTCTGGATTTTTCCTTAAAAGCTCTCCATCATTAAATGTTGCTGGCATAATGGGATTGTTTTTCACTCTACTTTCTAATTCTTCTCTTGCTAGCTTCACAAGGTCCGGATTTTTAAACATCTCTATTGCTGAACTAATAAGCACTTCGCCCACCATAAAAGCGCCCTTATAAGACATCTCCATTCCTGCAAATGCCGTTGTTGCCCAATTATGTAGCGGTAGCTCCTGTGGCATGGTCCAGTTCATACGTCCAAGAGGTATATGAAAGCTTACCTCCCCATCATCTTGACTATAGGCTTCTATTCCTTCCTTTAGATACTTTATGTTTTCATCAAGGGTAAAGGTTTCTAAGTTTGTAGCATTCTTAATTAATTCTTTAAGTACACTACATTCTGATTCAGTATAACGAGGAATTTCCACCTGCTTCATGTGACTATACAATATATCTCCCACAGTATCATTAGGCAGATAGCCATGTGTTGAAGCTATAAAACCCTCTTTGTTGTCAACCTGACATGTAAAGGCACATTGCTGAGCCATAGCTTTAATCTCTTCATAAGCACTTATCATATCATTGTACTGATTTGACCTCATACTTATCCATACACTTGCAAAATCTGTAGCAATATTCGGAGCTAGACCCCCATGTCTTATCACGTGCTCAATAGAAACATTAGGAAATCTATGATACCTTACTTTCTCTATGGTTTGAATAAAGAGTTCAGCACTATCTAAAGCATTTTGTTTTCTTGATATACCTGTATGATTTGCTACGCCACTAAAAGCAAATTCACTTTGCAGTGCTGCTAGGCTGGGTCTACTTAAAACTGCATTTTGATAATCCACATGACTCGTTAGCAATAGGTCGATCCCTTTAAATCCACCTTTATGCAGCAATGCTACCTTGCCCATTACTATTTCTTCTGCTGGGCAGCCTATAACCGTTATGGTTCCTTTTAACCTGTGTTTCTCAAGTTCTTGCTTGATAGCAATAGCCACACCTGTATTGAGTGCACCTATATGATTATGCAAACATCCATGACCGGCTTCTTGCTTTAAGCTTTTTCTAGTCACCCCATTGTGATTAGATAGTCCTGGCAAGGCATCATATTCAGCAATCATTCCTATATTAGGGTAGCCACTTCCCCATTCTGCTTTAAAAGCAGTAGGGTAACCACCTAAATTTCTTGTTATTTTAAAACCTTTTGTCTGTAACCATTTTATAAGTGTATCGCTTGCATAATATTCCATAAGGGGAAGCTCTGGATTACGCCAGAGCATCTCACCTATGTCACTTATCTCCTTTTTTAATTCATCCCATGTACTCATAACTATTTACTAAGGAAACTTGAGTCAACTAATTGTGAAAAGTCAATATCCTCACTCATCTCACCGATAGATACATAGAAGTCTTGGATATCTTTTAAAGAATCGTATAACCAGCCTCCTTCTGCCATCCCTTCTATATTATCTTGCATGGTATAAAGATATACTGTAGAACACATTTCTTCGACTTCTTGTGGTGTAGATTCAAAGGTTGCGGCTGTTTTTTCTGCTGCATCTTTTAAACTATTGTTAACGTATTGTGTTGATTCTTCTACTGCAAGAAGTGTCTTAGTTAACCATTCAGGTTTTTCCTCTGCAGTTTTAGCTGATACAACGCACACATCATAAATACATCTTTCTAGATCTTTAGTAGTAATGAGTAAGTTTGCTCCTGTTTCTGTCACAGCTTGTGTAAGATAAGGGTCAAATGTTGTGGCTGCATCCAGTTGTCCTGCAATAAATGCTGACCCGCCTTTACCAGGTCCCATATCTGTCATTTTTACATCGTCCATTGTAAGGCCAGCTGTTGCTAAAGCTTTAGCAAGCATGTAATGGGTAACATTTCCGTACTGAGCTGATACTTCTTTTCCTTTTAGATCTGCCACAGTCTTAATTTCTGGTTTACATACAATACCGTCTGCTCCTGTTGATTCATTATGAAGATAAACAATCTTTGGAAGTGCCTCAACACTTGTTCCTTCTTCTATCAATGCATTAATAGAAGTCATATAGCCTTGAATAGTTGTAAAAGCAATATCTACATCCCCTGTCATTAAACTCATAAGCGTTGATGTGTTACCATAAGCGCCAATTTCAAGGTTAATACCATTTTCTTTATCAAAGCCTAACTCGTTCATTACATAAATACCGATACCACCAATAAAAGGTGAATAAGCCGTTTTAACTGTCGTTAGCTCTTGCGTCGTATCACTTGAAGTAGGTGTTGTTGTTGTTTTAGCTCCCTCATTCGAACTACTACATGCTACCATTGATAGTGTAAATATCCCTGTTACTAAAATACTCATTAATTTTCTTGTTAAACTTTTCATCCTGTTTCCCTCCTAAAACTATAATTTTATATTCATACTGTTGTAGTATTTATATACTCGTCACATCTTTAATCCACTTCTTGCTCCTTACCCTTAAGAAAACAAGTATACACTTAGCTATTGTATCTAGTACCAAGCATAGGTAAACCACCTGTATAGGCAAGTTAAGGAAATAGCCTGTAACAAAAGCATAAGGAAGTGCTATTAACCATACTGTTACGTTATCTATCAGCATACAAGCTTTAGTATCTCCTCCTGCACGTAATGTGCTAGATATATGTAACCACTGATACCCTATAAATGGCATCATCAGTGCAATATAAGTAATCATCATGCTAGCTACTGATTTTACAAGAGGAGATACTTGATAGAAGCTTAAGAAAGTGTTTTTAAAGCTCAACATAATCACGCCTGCTAAAATTCCTAAACCAATGCTATAATGTCCCATTCTTCTAGAATCAACTATAGCTCTCTGTTGATCGTTCTCTCCTAATTCTCTTCCTATTATGATGGCGGCAGCTTGTCCTGAACCTTTGAAAAAGGAAGTTAATAGATTCTCAAGTACCTTAGCAATATTAATAGCTGCACCATATTCATAGCCCATATGATAATAAACAACACTATACAGCGATGTACCAAAGCTCCAAATGGTTTCACTTATAGTTACAGGTAATGCCACCTTAGCAAACTGGGCTACAAATACTTTATTGATAGATTTGATATTTTTAATGCTAGGTGCATACTCTCTGTTATAGCCATACAGCATGATGAGTAATATGAGCACTTCCACATACCTTGCTATATTAGTAGCCCATGCTGCACCTTCAACACCCATGGCTGGTGCTCCAAAATATCCAAAAATGAATATAAAGTTGAAGCAAATATTAATGATAATAGCGGCTGTAGTCACTACCAACGGCAGCATTGCTTTACCTAAATTTTTAAGAATCATCCCTATCACCTGTGATATACCTGTTACTAGGTAACTCCATGCAACCACTCTAAAGTACTTCTCTCCTATATCAATTAGTTCCTGTTCATTCGAAAAGATACCCAGGATATATCGCGGGAAAACTATTCCACCTATCATAAATGCAAGACTGGCTATTGATATCACTATTGCAGCTAACATAGCGGCCTTTTTCATTCCCAGCACATCTTTTTTACCAAAGAACTGTGCCATGAATATGGTTGCTCCACTGATGGTTCCCACTGTCATTAATAGGAGAATAAAATAGATTTGATTCACTAAACCCACTGCTGATAGTTCAATATCCCCTAGCTGTCCAATCATAAGTGTATCTACAGTATTAATTAGACTTGTAATAAGACTTTGAACACCTATAGGAATGGATAAAGTAAGGAAATTCTTAAATAAATCATCATGTTTTTTCATATCACACTTCCTTAAAGTCGTTAGAATGAAGCATGCCATGTATTTTCTTTCTTAGGGTAATAAATTCTGGTGTATCCTTTAACTCAAGTGTTCTATTATAAGGAAGATAAATAGGTTCCTCTGAAATAATCTTTCCTGGCCTTGCACTCATTACAAATATTTTAGTTGCAAGAAATACAGCTTCCTCAATATCATGGGTAATAAAGATAACCGTATGCTTTTCCTTTTCCCATAACTCACGTAATTGTAGCTGCATATTGGCTTTCGTATCTGGGTCAAGGGCACCAAATGGTTCATCCATCAGTAAAACCTTCGGGTTATTAGCAAGGGCTCTAGCAATTGCAACCCTTTGCTTCATACCACCAGATAATTGATTAGGCAAGCTTTTGGCAAATTCACCTAAGCCAACTAGCTCAATATATTTCCTTACAATCTTATCAGCCTCTTCTCTTGGCATCTTTTTAAGATCTAGTCCGAACCTGATATTTTCTTCAACTGTTTTCCAAGGAAACAAGGTATAGGATTGAAATACCATTCCTCTATCAGCTCCTGGGCCATCTAGCATCTTATCATCTAAAACTATACTGCCACTGGTTGCATCATCTAAGCCTGCAAGTATACGAAGTAGCGTAGATTTACCACAGCCTGAAGGACCAACAATACAAATGAATTCATTATCGAGTATTTCTATATTTATATCTTGAAGTGCATAAATTTCGTTCTTTCTATTTTTATAAACCTTATTGATATGTTTGCAGTATATTTTACTGTTTGCGACTGATGCCTCAACACCTAACCCATCGAAGTTTGGTTCCTCAATTTTTTGCCTCATATAGCCACCTCATTTCTATTGTTCGATTGCCCATTGGAATAATAGGCGATTAATTAAAGCAAAAAGCTTATCAATAATAAGTCCTAAAAGTCCAATTGTGAATACACCCATAAAGATGATATAGGTCTTCATGAACCTTTCTGCAATCATAATGCTATAGCCAAGTCCAGAACTTGATGCAAGCATCTCTGCCATTACTAAATAAGTCCATGCCCACCCCATAACGGTCCTTAAACTATCTACAATCTGTGGCATCATAGCAGGTATTATCACTTTAGCAATAACTTGTCTTTGAGTTGCCCCTAGCGTATAAGCAGAATGGATAAGATCTGTTGGAACGCTTCTAACAATATCACTAATCATGGTAATCAATGAAAATATGGCACCAACAACAATAATAGTCACTTTTGCTTTCTCTCCAACGCCTGACCATACCATAATGAGTGGAATCAAAGCTGATATAGGCAGATATCTCATAAATCCAATAATAGGTTTAACCACTGCTGCTACAATCTTAAAGGTTCCAGCCAAGATACCTATCGGAATACCTATAAGAACTGATATTAAAAATCCCATGAATACACGGTAGCAACTAATTCCTATATCTGTCCAAAGGGAACCATCCTTCATGCCATCCAACATGGCTCCAAAGGTTGCTTGTGGTGTAGGAAGAAAGACATTGCTGATGTCAGTAAAATTACTTCCCCAAAACCAAAGGATAATCAGTAATGAAAATGTAACTATGCTCACTGTATTACTTAGTGATTTGGGTATATCTTTTCTAATCTGAAAAAGTTTCTTCATAAGCCCTCACCTTCTATCCTCATTCTTTTATCTCACCTGAACTAATAGTTATTTCCTTTTCTATAGGAATTGTAAAAATTTTACCATCCCCATATGCTCCCTTTTTCCCAGTCTTACATACACTTGCAATGACTCCCTTAGTTTCCTCTACTCTCTCGTCATCTACAACAATCATTAATAAAGTCTTAGGAATTTCATCATAATAGACATCGCTTACCTTTAAGCCTCTTTGTTTTCCACGTCCTAATGTGTTCTTAAAGGTTGCACCATAAATGTGTTTCTCCACTAATGCATTTAAAACTTCTCTTTCCTTTTGTGGCCTAATATAGGCTTTTATCATTTTCATAGCGTTCTCTCCTTTGCAATTAATCTGAATAAATTCTATAAAGCTTGAGTGCTATCTCAACATTCAGTTTAGAATCATAATCATCAAAATCTATGCCTAGTAGCCCTTTAACCTTATCTAATCGATAAACTATGGTGTTATAGTGTGTATACAATAACTCTGCTGTCATTTTTACATTGCAGTGAGCCTTAAAGTAAGTTTCTACGGTCTCATATAAATTAAGGTTTTTTTTAGAATCATACTCTAATATAGGCTGTACATATTTTTCTAGAAAGTCTTCCACATTTTTATGTTTAGGAATTAGTGTTAAAATTGAGTAAATACCTATTTTATCCCATGTAACGACATTTTCTTTATCCCCATAGGTGCTTCCAGCCTTCATGAGATTAACAGTGTCTAGATACTGCTCTCTAATCTTTATGGTGTTCCTACATAATCGGCCTATGTATATCGTATAGTTTTGGGTATTACATACTTTTTCTACGATGGCTTTGAGTTCAGCAACTGAAGCCTCATATGCTTCCTGACTTTCTTCTTTATATAGAAGTATTGCTGTTATATTTCTAGTAACCTCAGTAAACATCATCATTCTATTACGCCCTGCTTTTTCATTAAGCTGATATATGAGTTCTCTGTCTAGTAGACCGCTCTTTCTTAAATTCATATGTATAATTGCAACTCTAGCCTTCATTGTAGAAATGCCTTGATAACCATAAGATAAACCCTGCATATCAAGCTCCTCAACATCATGTATGTAACCACCAAGCCAATCCTGTATAAAATTATCTATATACCTAGCGCGAACTTCATTGTACATGGTGTCACTATGAAGCTTAATGGCTATAAGGGACTGGATTGTTGTTATCGTCAACCTATCCACTGTAGAAACTACTTGATTCTGTTCCAAAAGTACAATCACTGCATTTTCGATAGGAAAAGTATAAATAACTCTAGTATTTCCATCAGACATTTTGCAGGTCATCTTGGTTTGGTCAGCGTCTCTTTCCTGTAAAAGTGCTATAATCCCTTCAAATCTCTTTTCATCTTCACTACTACAAAATAAGTCATTATCATTAACTACCACAGCTATAGGGTTATTTATAAGTCCTGATATGTTTTCTAGAATATCTGCTAATGAATCATTCTTAAGTAATTGCTTTGAGATAACTTCTAATCTTCCTTGAATAATAGAGTAGCTTGACATTTCCTTGGCACATATCTTTTCCATTACTTCACGGACTACATTAGAAAATACGGTATTAGGTGGGAGAATAAATAATGGCATTTCACAGGTTTCAGCTACTTCTATGATGTCTTGTGATATATCTTTTATAAACCTCTTAGGTTTTATTCCAAATGCAGCTATACCTTTTCGCTTGAGCTTTGGTATCAATTCAATAAAAGCCTCTTCATGATTTTGAAAAGCATATCCTGTAGTTATTAAAAATTCATTTGGTTGAGCCCAGTTAGCGATATCTGGTACCTCCATAATATTGACCCTTGTGACAATATGATCTAGATGCTTTTCTCCTGCTACAAGCTTTATACCTTTCAGACATTTCAGGTTCATTAAATCTCTGCACAGAAAACTCTTTTCATCCTCCATCTTTTTCACCTCTTTACCTTGCCACCCTTATGTTAGCTTCTTCACTAGAAATGCCTCTTAGCTCATCAACTGTTGGGCAAGTCCTTTAATAAGTCCTTCATTTGGCGCTGTAGCAAATAAAGTGATTCCAAAAGGAATATCCTCTGCTGCTCTCTCTCCTGGTATAGCAATAGCACACATATCAAGGAGATTACAGTGATTGGTATAACGTCCCATATCACTATTAGTCGCTATGGGATTGTTTCTTACTTGCTCCCTTGTCCAGGTTCCACCACAGGTAGGCATTACCAAAACTGCATCTTTCATGAGTTCATAGGCTTTATGCTTATATTCCTTTAGTTGGTGCTGAGTCTTATATACAGAGGTTGCATCATAGTTTTTCTTACAAGGAGAGGTAAGAATCTCTTTCGTTACAGGAAATACCTGGTCTGGATGTGACGCCACATACTCTCCTAAGTCTGCCCATCTCTCTGCTACACATGGACCTTCGTATAACAATTTAGCCGCTTTTGAAAGGAAATTATAATCAATGGTTGCAATAGGTATGCCGCATTGCTTTATATGAACTACAGCTGTATGCCAAGCAGCTCTGTATTCCTTGGCATAGTCACCATAAAATACAGGTTCTTCTTCTGGTAAAAGAATTTTTATAGGTAAACTCGCTTCTGGAATCTCTGACTTCTTACTCCAACAGTCTGTTTCTTCATATCCTCTTGCAATCGAATCTACCATATAAACATCTTCTAATGCATTAGCCATTACTGTGATGCAATCTAAAGATGCACATGCCGGAACAGCTCCTTTAGTAGGCCAAGCACCAACTGTAGGTTTAAGTCCTACTAGTTCATTTAATGCAGCTGGAACTCTTCCTGAACCTGCTGTGTCTGTTCCAAGAGAAAATGCTGCTAATCCTCTAGCTACTGCAACTGCTGAGCCTGCACTACTACCACCACTTATGAGCTCTGGCTTTATTGCATTATGTACTTCACCATAGGGAGATCTGGTACCAACTAAGCCGGTTGCAAATTGATCTAAGTTTGTTTTACCCACAGGTATAGCTCCTGCTTCAAGTAGCCTTTTTACTACAATTGCATCTTCTTTTGCTTCATAAGCATATCCTGGACAAGCTGCTGTAGTTGGAAGACCTTTTATGTCAATATTATCTTTAATAGCAAATGGAACTCCCCATAATGGGCACTGTTCTGGACTCTTATTAATCAGTTCATCCAGATAAGGTTGTATAAAAGATAAATCTGGTTTTATAATCCAAATATTATATTCTTCATCTACGTTACTTGCTTCTATAATCTGCTCTATTAACTTCTGAGGTGTAATAGCGCCACTTTGATAAAACGCTTTGACTTTAGCTATACTTATTCTATTCATATCGCCTTCTCCTATCCTTTTACTTCCAGATTACTATCGATGAGTGTAGGAGCCATGCATCTTAGAACTACATTATTGCTTCATTTCCCTTTTCCCCTGTTCTAATCCTATAACCATCTTCAACTGGAATAATAAATATCTTTCCATCACCTGAATTATTTTGACTATTAATCTCTGTAATAATTTCAGTGAGCTTTTCTACTTGTTCATCTCGAACATATACTTCAATAAGCCTTTTAGAAACCATTTGATTCATGTCCTGTGATACTGCTGCATCATCTTCAGCTGTTACGTAATCTACTCTCTGCTTACCACGCCCCGTTGCCTCCATGCTTGTCATAGAAAAAAATCCATTGTCTGCCAATGCCTCATTTGTTGCATAATACATATTAGGTCTGACTACAATCATTGCTAATTTCATCTTCACTCCTCCTATCACACTTCTTCAGATTTATTAGAAACTGTTATTGTTCGTTCAATAGGATAAATAAAAATCTTGCCATCACCCTTAGTTCCGCCACCAACCTTTGCAGATTGCATAATAATTTCTATAATTTTATCTACCTGTTCATCATGACAAGCAATATAAATATTGTCTTTAGGCAAACTATCATAATATACATTGCCAGATTTGAGTCCTCTCTGTTTGCCTCTTCCAAGTACACTCATCTTAGTCATTGGTAAGTACCCTGCACTACTTAATGCATTTTGTACATCTGGAGATTTCTCAGTCCTTACAATTGCTTGGATCATTTTCATACCTATTCCCCTCCTATAGACTTTTAACAAAAAAAGTAATCAAAATAAAAAAAAAGCAAAGGAACTTGTATAAGCTCCTTTGCTTGAATCTGTTATAACACAACGTATTTTAAAGTGTCAATGAAATTGACTCATAAAAATTATCTTCGTTATCCATTGCTAATTAACGCTAAATTTTTTGTCGAATTTTCGTGTAGTATTCACAATATAATTTATTTTTGTCACAATTCTTATTATAAACTTATCTCTTATTTTATTAATGAGTTATTTTTTTATTTCCATCCCTGTCAGTTTTTCTTCTAGAATCATTTTTAAAAACTCACTACATCCTTCATAAACATCTTCATAGGTCCTATCAAAATCCCCTGTATACCATGGGTCCGCAATATCTCTGGGACAGGAGGAAAAGTCTAGCAGTCTATAGATTTTTTTCTTAGGATCATCACCCAATATTCTACGCATATTGGTGATATTTCTACTATCCATCCCTAAGAAATAATCATACGCATTGTAATCCTTTTTCGTTAACTGCACTGCACACTTGCCATCAGTTAAAATGTTATATTCCTTTAACTTACGCTTCGTTCCATAGTGAACACCATTACCTATTTCTTCTGTGCTTGTTGCTGAAGATGCTATGT
>JAEYNQ010000285.1 GCA_023412455.1 Bacillota bacterium | reverse complement strand
AACTGATTTTCAATCACTTCATCAATATTCTTATACGCAAAGCGGCACTCTTCTGCTACATCCTTTTTATTATTTTTGCCTAAAATAACTGCTTGCTCTTTTAAATCACACATAACCTTCTCTACTGAATAAAGTTCTTTAGCTTTTGTCCTAGAATATACCCTTCCTGCGCCATGAGAACAAGACTCAAAGCTTTCTGCATTTCCTTTTCCTTCTACAATGTAGCTATAAGACCCCATAGAGCCTGGGATAATGCCTTTTTCTCCTACACCTGCCCTGATGGCTCCTTTACGGTGAACCCAAACATTTCTACCATAATGAATTTCCATAGCTGCATAATTATGATGCACATTCAGCTTATTGGTATAAGTTACTTCCAAATCACAATGTTTTTTAAGTAAGGTGGTCACATCCTTCATGACGGCCTCAAGTATCTTTTCTCTGTTTTCTTCTGCGAAATCTAAAGCCAAGTTCATATATTCTAGGTATAAACGCCCTTCATCACTTCTTGCAGGTAAGAAAGCTAAATTATAACTTTCTGGTACGGAGCTATACCATTTTTCATTAAGCTCCTTGGCAATCTGATTAAAATAATCCCCTATTTCTTTTCCCAAATGTCTACTCCCTGTATGAATCATAATACCTACTTTACCTGCTTCATCCTCTTGAAACTCAATAAAGTGATTGCCTCCTCCCAAGGTTCCTATTTGATAATAAGTCTCTTCAATTTGAGGAACAAGGGTTGGAGCCTTCATATATTTCTCTATATTTTTCATCGCTTCATGAATGACCATGGAAGATTGCATTTTATTATGATGCACTCTTCCAACTGGTACTGAACGCTGCACACTACCAATAATGGCTTGCATCAAAATACCATTGCCTGTGGCTACCGTTCTTAAAAGCTGGGCATCTATATTGGTTTCCACAAAGATCATGCCACAGCCAATATCACTACCTACTGCATGAGGAATAAGTACATCCTTGGCTGCAATAACACCCCCTATAGGCATCCCCATACCTGTGTGTGTATCTGGCATTAAAGCTATCCACTTGTGAATAAAAGGCAGGTTAGAAAGATTATATGCTTGTTCTAAGCAGCTTTCCTCTACACTTTCTCTCTCTTTTACCCATATTTTTATAGGACTTGCAGTTTTTCCTTCTTCACAAATAACAAACATTCTCTTTCCTCTTTTCTTTTATCTTATTTAAAGGCTCTGCCTTGATGCTTTAATGCTAACACTTTACTAAGCTCTTATCATGAAAAAAATTTTGCGATTTTGATTGAATAATCTAAATTATATATTATCATTTATATAATGACTACTTTGCAGGGGAATGAGATGACCTATAGAATAAATAAAGTCGTTGATTACTTATAAGGAGAAAAACCTATGGCTAGCTTTAATGAACTCATTAAAAACTTTGATAAGATTAGAGAGTATATGCGGACTTTTGCCATCTATGGTTATAAAACGCGAGAAGATTTCACCCATAAGAGTGGACGCACCTACGATAATGAGCGAAGACGTATTCAGAGCTATCTCGGACATTATATAGATGAACAAACTTCAGCTCAGGGTAAAAAACTATCGATTCACTTCGATAGTATGCTCCTAGCTTTTAATCCTCTTTTTGAAGGCTACAAAACCAAAAGCTTTACCAAAAATGATATCATGCTTCACTTCATATTATTTGACCTGCTTCAAATCTATCCTAAGCTCACTTTATCTGAACTCTACGAAAAACTTCTCACTGACTATCTGGACCTTTTCCAGCTTGAAAAAATCATTGATAACCGTACCTTAAGACTTAAACTGACTGAATATGTTTCATTGGGGCTACTTAAAGAAGAAAAAGAGGGGAAAGTCATTAACTACTCCTTAATATCCTCTCCCCTTACTTCCTTGTCCGACCATACCCTTACTGCGCTTAATCATGCTCTTACCTTTTATCAAAATATAGCCCCTCTAGGGCTTTTAGGTCATTTTATCTTGGAGCAAACTCCTGACTTTAAGTCTTACTTTACCTTTAGGGACCTTCGCTTTAGCCATACTTTAGATGATATCATTTTATATGAACTTTTATTGGCAATCACTCATCATCATTATATACAAATAACCCATGCTGGTTCTAAAGTAAGTACCGTTGTGCCTCTCAAAATCATAGATAATGTGGATCAGGGTAGGCGTTATGTCATGGCCTATTCCTATCCCTCTAGACAATATAAATTCTTTAGGCTAGACCATATTGTAGCTGTTTCCACCTTAAATACCATAGATGAACATTTTAATCAGAAGCTTTCTATTATTAATATCTTGCTTAACAGTAGCTGGGGCGTTTCCTTTAGGACTATTGATGCCCCCATAACTTTAGATACTTGGGAGCTTGCTTTATTGATTGATGAGGATCTAGAAAAACCACTGATTCATAGAATAGAACGCTTTCATAAAGAAGGCTACTTACAACGTACCAGTAAAAATACCTTTTCCTATACGATTAATGTCTTAGAGGCCAATGAAATGGTTCCTTGGCTTAGACAGTTTATAGGACGTATTATCTGGATTAGCTGTACCAATAAAGAAGTACTACAACGCTTTAAACAAGATGTTGATTGCATATATGCTTATTATGAGGAGGATAGAGATGTCATTGTTTAATGAACTACATAGTAAATATTATACCTTGATCCACTATATTCTTACTTCTATTTCGGATGAAGGGACTACCCTAGAAAGTTTGAGGAAGGTGGTAACTGAAAAAGGCTTTTTAGAAACACCTATTCATCTCATACCTTTACTTACCCATCAAGAGGATGAAAGCTATCACTTATTACGAAAAGAAGAAAAGGGTTATTATAGCGTACTTAAAAATAAGCCTTTAACCTTCTTAACCTACACGCAAAAAGCCTGGCTTAAAACACTTACTTTGGACTCTAAAATTCATTTGTTTTTAGATGAGGATGAACGTTATGAACTAAAGAAAGTATTAAGAGATGTGGAACCCCTTTTTTTACCTGAAGTGATTCACCCTGTTCATCAATCCTCCTTAGATACTGATTTTACCGATAAAGCTTATATTACCCTTTTTAGAACGATCTCAAATAGTTTACATCATAATCGCTATATGAAATTAACTTATCTTGATGAAAATGACACACCTGTAACCGTGGATATAGCTGGTTATAAACTCGAATACCGTATCACAGAGGATTCTTTTCATCTCATTGGCATCATTTATACTCCTCATCAAACACCTCATATCTTACGTATTAACCTGAGATCCATTCAAGAAGTAACTGTCCTCCAAACTTACTTTAATCCAAAAGAGATTGAAGCAGCCATAGAGGCTTATAAATGCAAGGAACCGCTTTACTTTGAACTAAGCAATGCTAGAAAAGGGTTCGAACGTGTATTTATGCATCTTTCTAACTATGAAAGGATGACAGAGTTTAATGATGCAACCCATACCTGCTTTGTTCAGCTCTTTTACTATCCTTTTGATGAAGAGGAGCTTATCAATATTCTTATTTCCT
>JAEYNQ010000184.1 GCA_023412455.1 Bacillota bacterium | reverse complement strand
GTAAACGATAACTATTTTAACATGGAAATACTGAGTTATTTAGAATTTCCCTTTGAAATAGACTATTTAGTACAGGAGAAAAAAAGTAGACCAGCACAGCCTTTATGCTGTAAGTTTTCTAAAGCGCAAGTACCAAATTCAAAAGAAATAAATATTTTTATTCCACCTGAAGCCTTGATACTCTTAGAGTAGAAAGGCTTTTAAAATGCTTTCTGATAAAATTACCTCTTTTTTTCCAAAAAGTTATGTGTTATTATAAACAAAAATATTCAGTAAATTGTGAACAATTTTTAGTAATATCATATCATTGAAAGCCCATATAAGGATTCCTATAATGAGAGCATAGGGAATCACAAAAATAAATAACGTTTTTTACAACGGCGTAGAAAAATGAGTAGTATCATTTTCTGCGCTGTTTTTATTTTTACCAGCCCGGGAAGTAAAAATAAGCAGGTTCTCTAAGCGTTTGTAAAATAAAATCATAGTATTTGAAAATAGGAGGTAGGGTTATGAGACAAGTAGCGATTTATGGTAAAGGCGGAATTGGTAAATCAACAACAACACAAAATTTAACAGCAGGTTTAGCAGAAATGGGGAAAAAGGTTATGATCGTTGGATGTGACCCTAAAGCAGATTCAACAAGACTTGTACTTGGGGGACTTGCACAGAAGACAGTACTTGATACCCTTCGTGAAGAAGGTGAAGATATTGACCTTGACTTCATTTTGAAAGAAGGCTATGGCGGAATCAAAGGTGTAGAATCAGGTGGACCAGAACCAGGTGTTGGTTGTGCAGGTCGTGGTATTATTACTTCTATTAACCTACTTGAACAGTTGGGTGCTTATGAATCAGATTTAGATTATGTATTTTACGATGTATTAGGTGACGTTGTATGTGGTGGTTTCGCAATGCCTATCCGTGAAGGTAAAGCTCAAGAAATTTATATTGTATGTTCTGGGGAGATGATGGCCCTTTATGCAGCCAACAATATTTCAAAGGGTATTATGAAATACGCCAATACAGGGGGTGTAAGACTGGGTGGTCTCATTTGTAATTCTAGAAAGGTAGATGGTGAAGCAGAATTGGTGCAAGCAGTAGCTAAAGAGCTAGGTACTCAGATGATCCATTTCGTACCTCGTGACAATGCGGTACAAAAAGCAGAAATCAATAAGAAAACAGTCATTGATTTTAGCCCACAAGAGCCTCAAGCAGATGAATATAGAGAACTGGCGAGAAAAGTGGACGGTAATGATATGTTTGTTATTCCAAAACCATTATCAATAGATAAATTAGAATCTATTTTAATGAAGCACGGTATTTTAGACTAGCAAGTAAAGGCTAAAAGCTAGAAAATGAACAGTTCAATTAAAGAGCAAAACCAAAAAATAAAGGGTAATTCCTTTGATTAAAGTAGGTAGAACATATGGTATTAGTTCGTGCAATTATTAGAACCCATAAAGTAGGAGAGGTTTTATCTGAACTTCTTTCAGCAGGTTTTCCAGCTGTTACAAAGATGGATGTATTTGGACGTGGTAAACAAAAAGGTGTAAAAGTGGGAGAAGTCTATTATGATGAAATCCCAAAAGAAATGCTCCTTATGGTGGTTAAGGATGAGGATAAAGAGGACGTAGTTAAAATCATTATGAAATATGCAAGAACAGGTGAAAAAGGTAACTTTGGGGATGGACGTATTTTCGTAAGTCCCGTAGAAGAAGCTTACACTATTAGTACCAAATCATCAGGTTTATAGGAGGGACTGTCTATGAAAGAAATCATGGCCATTGTAAGACAGAATAAGGTTAATGCCACCAAGAATGCATTAGCTGAGGCTGGTTTTCCTGCATTTACCTGTAGAAAAGTGATGGGTCGAGGTAAAAAGCCTATAGACCCATCCGTAGTAAAAACTATTCTAGAATCAGAAGCCATGCCTATTTCACCCGTAGGTGAATATATTACAGAAGCTTCAAGACTCATTCCTAAAAGGTGTTTTGTATTAGTTGTACCGGATAAAGAGGTAAAGCGCCTTGTAGAAGTTATTATGGATGTGAATAGTACAGAGAATCCAGGAGATGGCAAAATATTTGTATTACCTATTATGGAATCTTATCGTGTAAGGGATGGAAAAAGTATAGACGCTATAGATTCTTCCTACTAGGAGGTGAGGATATGACTTCAGATTTAAGAGAAAAAATATTAGAGAAGTATAGTGCCAGAGTTTATAAAAATAGAAAAGAGCACATTATTGCCATTGGTGAAGGAGATACAAATAAAATTACAGCCAATACAAGAGCTATACCGGGGATCATTACCCAAAGAGGGTGTTGCTTTGCAGGCTGTAAAGGCGTTGTATTAGGACCTATTAAAGATGCGGCAATTATTGTACATGGACCTATTGGATGTGCGTTCTACTCTTGGGGGACCAGGAGACATAAGGCTTTTTCAGATGAAAAAGATGGAGAAAAGGCAGATTGCTATCTTGAATACTGTTTTTCAACAGATATGCAAGAGTCAGACATTGTGTTTGGTGGTGAGAAAAAGCTTAAACAAGCCATTACAGAAGTCGTTGATCTTTTTCACCCTGCCATCGTGCTTATTTGCTCAACTTGTCCTGTAGGACTTATTGGAGATGATATTCACGCAGTAGCCAAGTGGACTGAAATAGAGCTGGGAACAAAAGCCATTGCTTTTAGCTGTGAAGGTTACAAGGGTGTGAGTCAATCCGCAGGGCATCACATTGCTAACAATCAATTGATACGTCATATCATAGGCACGGGAGATAAGGAGCCAAAGACAAAATATAGCGTGAACCTATTAGGGGAATACAACATCGGTGGTGACGGCTGGGAAGTTGAGAGACTTTTAAAGCGCTGTGGTATAGAAATTGTATCTGTATTTACGGGTGGTGGAAGCTACCGGGACCTTAAAAATTCTCATTTCGCCCATTTAAACCTTGTTCAGTGTCATCGTTCCATTAACTATGTAGCTGAGATGATGCAGGATAAATACGGCATAGATTGGCTTAAAGTGAACTTTGTAGGCGTTGAAGCAAGTAGTAAATCCCTTAGAGACATAGGCGAATATTTTGGAGATGAAGCATTAAAGGCTAGAATCGAAGAAGTAATAGCAGACGAGGTGGCAGCAATTACGGATGAATTGGAATACTACAAAAGTAAGCTAAAAGGTAAATCGGCTGCGCTTTATGTAGGGGGTTCCAGGGCCCATCATTATCAACTCTTATTAAAAGATTTGGGTGTACGGACTGTATTAGCAGGCTATGAATTTGCCCATAGAGATGATTATGAAGGAAGAGCAGTCCTTCCAGATATCAAGCCAGATGCAGATAGCAAAAATATTGAAACCATTGAAGTAGAGCCCGATCCTAAATATTATAAAGTCATTTTAACCCAGGAGCAAAAAGAAGCACTTATTGAAAAGGGTGTAGCTCTTAATGATTACGAAGGTATGTTTAAGGGCATGGAAGAGGGAGCGATTATTACAGATGACTTAAATCATTTTGAAACAGAAGAATTCTTAAAAGTATTAAAACCAGATGTATTTTTCTCAGGAATTAAAGATAAGTTTGTTACTCAAAAAAATGGCATACTCTCTAGACAACTACATTCTTATGATTATAGTGGCCCTTATGCGGGCTATAGAGGGGCCATAACATTTGGTCATGACCTTGTCATGGGACTTTATACGCCAGCTTGGAGCTATATTAGAGCACCATGGCAAAAGATTCCTAGTATTCAAGGCACATTAGGAGGTGAAGCATAATGCTTAATTATACACCAAAAGAAATAAGTGATAGAAAAGCCCTTTGTATTAATCCCGCTAAAACCTGTCAGCCAGTAGGTGCCTTATATGCAGCTTTAGGGGTACATGGTTGCTTACCTCATAGTCATGGTTCCCAAGGCTGTGTTGCTTTTCACAGGATGTATCTCACGAGGCACTTTAAAGATCCCGTTATGGCTTCATCCAGTTCCTTTACAGAAGGAGCTTCTGTGTTTGGTGGTGGAAGCAATTTAAAAACAGCAGTTAAGAATATTTTTGATTTATATAACCCAGAAATCATTGCTGTCCATACGACTTGCCTATCAGAAACCATAGGAGATGACCTGAATGCTTTAATTACAGACATGAGTATTCCAGAAGGCAAATATGTGGTTCATTGTAATACCCCTAGCTATAAAGGGTCTCATATCACTGGTTTTACCAATATGGTCACAGGCTTTATTAACTACTTAGCCACTAAAACAGGGACTTCCAATGAAAAAGTATGTTTGATGCCAGGCTTTGTCAATCCAGGAGATATGCGGGAGTATAAAAAGCTTTTAGGTGCCATGAAAGTCCCTTTCATTATGCTTCCCGATACAAGTGGTGTGTTAGATGGACCAATGACAGGGAAATACGAAATGTTTCCAAAGGGAGGTACCTTAATTAAGGATATTAAAGCTCTTGGAGATTGTAAAGAAACCCTTGCATTGGGGGTACAGACTTCCGAAGCTTCAGCAGAGGCCCTTAAGAAAAAATGGGGTGTACCTTTTAAAGCGTTACCTCTCCCCATGGGTATTGAAGCAACAGATGAGTTTATGTTAGCACTTCAAGCTTTTTCTAAAGAAGATGTACCAGCTAATATTGAAGAAGAAAGAGGTCAGCTGGTGGATATGATGATTGATATTCATCCTTACACCTATGGCAAAAAGGTAGCCATTTATGGCGATCCTGACACGGTATTAGGGATAGCGGCTTTTGCCCTTGAACTAGGTATGATTCCTAAATATATGTTAACAGGTACGCCAGGCTCTCAATTTGAAACAGCAGGCAAAGCACTCTTTGATAAATTTGGTGTGGAAGGTTGTCTTGCTAAAGCGGATGGAGACTTATTCTTATTACATCAATGGATTAAAAATGAAAAGGTAGACTTACTCATTGGAGGGACCCATGGCAAAACTATTTCTAGAGCAGAAGATATACCACTGGTAAGGATGGGCTTCCCTATCATTGATCGTTATATTCATTCTTATATGCCACTAGTAGGTTATAAAGGGGCCATGAGAATGGCTGAACTTATAGCTAATGCACTCATGGATTATCAAGATAGCCATTGTGAAGAAAGAGATTTAGAAGTGGTTATGTAGTATCTAAAGCTTATGGGGTCCTCAAAATATAAATAGGTATAGACACAAGAGAAGGAAAGGGGACAGTATCCTCTAGCCACTCTTGTGTATTTGAAAGAATAGGAGAAGGAAACGAAGGGAAGTGTTGAAGATGGACTTAATGGAGAAAACAGCTTTAAATAAAAGCATTTTAAAAGAAAGAAAAGACTCTATACGGGTAATGGAATCTACTTGTAGTAGTCAGGGCATTAAGTGTGACACAGACAGTGTTTCTGGATCCGTTAGTCAAAGGGCCTGTGTGTATTGTGGGGCTAGAGTTGTACTCAATCCCATAACAGATGCTTTTCATATTGTACATGGACCTATTGGGTGTGCCAGCTATACCTGGGATATTAGAGGAAGCTTAAGTAGTGGGGAAGATTTATACCGCAATAGCTTTTCTACAGATTTAAGAGAAACAGATGTTATTTTTGGAGGAGAGAAGAAATTAATTGCTGCTATCGAGGAAGTGGCTCTTAAGTATCGGCCTAAAGTGATATTTATCTATGCTACGTGTATTGTGGGGGTTATTGGTGATGACGTAGATGCGGTTTGTAGGACCATGTCGAGTAAGTATGAGATTCCAGTTATTCCAGTTAAATCACCAGGCTTTTCAGGAAACAAGTCTACAGGGTATCGTATGGCCTGTAATGCCATTATGGAGGTTATAAAGCCTTATAAGAATAGAGAAAAGGTAAAAGGCATTAATATATTAGGGGATTTTAATTTAGCAGGTGAAATGTGGATTATTAAAGCTTACCTAAGACAAATCGGTATAGAAGTTGTAGCAGGCTTAACAGGAGATTCAGATTATGAAAGTTTAATTAGGGCACCTGGTGCAACGTTAAATGTAGTGCAATGTGCAGGGTCCAGTACCTATTTAGCAAAAAGAATGGAAGAAGAGATGGGAATACCTTTTATTAAGGTGAGTTTTTTTGGAATAGAAGATACTACTCAATCTCTTATTAGAATAGCAGAGGCTCTAGGGGACATAGAAGCTAGAGGAAAGGCCGTAGAGTTTACCAAGCAAAAAGCAAGGGAACTCAAAGCTTTTGTTAATAAATATAAGAATAATCTAAATGGAAAAAAAGCCGCCATCTATGTAGGAGGAGGTTTTAAAGCTATTTCCCTTATTAGGCAGTTTGAAACTTTAGGGATTAAAACAGTAGTGGTGGGTACCCAAACAGGTAAAAAGGAAGATTATGAAATCATAGCCAGCTTAGTAGATGCAGATACCGTTATTTTAGATGATGCCAATCCAGCAGAGCTAGAAACCTTTTTAAAGGAGAAAAGAGCAGATATTCTAGTTGGGGGCGTAAAGGAGAGGCCCCTTGCTTATAAGTTGGGGATAGCTTTTTGTGATCATAACCATGAAAGAAAACATCCTTTGGCAGGCTTTGAAGGTGTTGTGAATTTTACAAAAGAGATTAATGCCAGTATGAATCACCCGGTGTGGGATTATTTAAAGGAAGAGGAGGGATGAGGATGAAGACAAAAGTAGAGCCATTTGTTCATTTGAATACAAACCCTTGTAAAATGTGTATGCCTATGGGTGCGGTAACAGCTTTTTATGGGCTTCAAAAATGTATGACCATTTTACATGGTTCCCAGGGCTGTAGTACTTATATCAGAAGGCATATGGCCACCCATTATAATGAACCAGTAGATGTGGCTTCCTCTTCTTTAACCGAGCAGGGTACAGTCTATGGAGGAGAAGAAAATCTTCTTAAAGGCTTAAAAAATGTGATTGATTTATATGAACCAGAAGTAATAGGGGTAGCAACGACTTGCCTGGCAGAAACCATAGGAGAAGACATTAAACGTATTGTGGAAAAATTTTACGCCTGTTATCCAGAGCATCAGAATATCACTATTTTACCGGTACATTCCTCTGGCTATAGTGGTACACAATTTAATGGTTATTTTAATACCCTTACTCAGATTGTAGCCCAGGTTAAAATGTCTATGAAAAAGCATGATAAAGTCAATGTAGTTACAGGAATGATTAGCCCTGCGGATACCCGATATTTAAAGAAGATCTTTTCTTTATTTGATATGGAGCCTATTTTGTTGTCGGATAGCTCCTCTAACTTAGATGCCGGCTTTTCAAAGGTTTATAATAGACTTCCTTCAGGGGGCACTTCTATAGATGCAATCAAGGAAATGGCCGGTTCTAGAATAACTTTAGAGCTTTGTAGTGTTCCCCTAGCATTATCCCCAGGGAAGTATTTAGAAGAGCATTATAGTGTACCGTGTAAGATATTAAGCTTGCCAATGGGACTTAGAGATACAGATATTTTTTATAAGGTTTTATCAGAAATATCAGGTAAGCCTATTCCAGAAGAGCTGGCCCTTATGAGAAGTAGATATATAGATGCTATGATCGATAGTCACAAATATAATAGTGGTGGTAGAGCGGTTATTTATGGGGATCCCGATTTTATTGTTGGGACAGTGAGATTGTGTACAGAAAATGGCATTATGCCTATAGTAGTGGCCACAGGCAGTGTCTGTCCGGAATTGAGGGGTTTATTAGAAAAAGAATTAAGAGATGTGGCAACCCGTTATTTTATAGAAGATTTTCAAATTGTAGATGATATTGATTTCAAAACCATTGAAGCTTTAACAATTAAGTATAAAGCGAACTTACTAATAGGTCATTCAGAGGGGAGGAGAATAGAAGAGAAATATCACATACCTTTAGTAAGGAGGGGCTTTCCTATTCATGACAGGGTAGGTGGACAGAGACGACGTACTTTAGGGTATGAAGGTTCCTTAACCTTTTTAGATGAGCTTACAAATGCCCTTTTAACTGTAACAGAAACCAGCTATAGAGATAATTTGTTGAATGCTTATTATAAAGAAGAAAAGGAGAGTAAAGGAGAGGAAATCAAGAAAGATAAGGTGGAAGAAAAAGACTTCACACACAGTAATGTCATGCTAGAGGTGAAAAATATGTTAAGTAAAGAAACCATGGAAGAGAAAACAAAAACACATCCTTGTTATAATTGTGGTGCCCATGATTATGCAAGAATTCACTTACCCATTGCACCCAGATGTAATATTCAGTGCAATTACTGTGTTAGAAAATTTGATTGTCCTAATGAAAGTAGACCAGGTGTAACGACGACGATTCTCACACCAGAAGAAGCCTTTGAACGTTTTAAGGTTGTCAAAGAAAAGTTACCCAACCTCAAAGTGGTAGGCATTGCAGGGCCTGGAGATGCTCTAGCAAACTTTGATGAAACAAAGAAGACCTTACAGCTCATTAAAGACTATGATCCGGATATTACGTTTTGTTTATCTACCAATGGCTTAATGCTCCCACTTTATGCCCAAGAATTAGTGGATTTAAACGTTAGTCATGTGACAGTCACTGTAAATGCTGTAGATCCTAAAATAGGGGCAAAAATTTATAAGTATGTAGATTATATGGGAATGCATTTTACAGGTGAAACAGCAGCAGCTATTCTTTTAACCAATCAGCTCAATGGCATTAAATTATTAACTAGTAAAGGGCTTATTTGTAAAATAAATAGTGTCACCTTAAAAGGCATTAATGATGAGCATATTCCAGATGTAGTAGCTAAAATGAAGGAGCTAGATTGCTACATGACCAATATTATGCAGCTTATCCCAGTTAAGGGTAGCGCTTTTGAAGATTTACCTATGGCTAGTCAAGTAGAGATAAATAAGATTAGAAAAAGTTGTGGAAGCATCATGAAACAGATGTATCACTGTAAGCAATGTAGGGCAGATGCTATTGGCCTTTTAGGCGAGGACTTAAGCATTGAGCTAAGTAACTGCCTAGGCAAGTGTAGCACGAACAAACAAGCCATCCAAAAACCATACCGTTTTGCAGTAGCCTCTAAGACAGGCATGATTGTAGACCAGCACTTTGGGCAGGTTGAAGAATTTTATATTTATGACTACCAAGGAGAAGAAGCAAAATACATAGAGAAGAGAAAAATCAATAAGTACTGCGTGGGTAAAGATGCCTGCGATGAGAAAGAAGATAAAATCACGAGGATTATAAATTCTATTGGAGATTGTCAAGGGGTTATTAGTTTAAGAATAGGGGAATCACCAAAAAGTAAGTTAAGACAAAAGGGCATCCAAGTATTCAGTACCTATGACCGTATACCAGATGCCATTAGAAAAGCAATTCAAGCTATGTAAAATAGCTCTAACACTATCCATTTAAAAGGAGATGTTTAAAATGGTTCAACCTAAATATCATGTTTTTATATGTACCAGTTGCAGAATAAATGGTCAACAAAAAGGCTTTTGTTATTCAAAGAATTCCGTTGGGATTGTAGAAAGATTTATGGAGGAGATTGAAGAGAGAGGTTTATCAGGAGAGGTGGTTATTAACAATACAGGTTGCTTTGGTATTTGTGATAAAGGCCCAGTCGTAGTAGTTTACCCCGAAGGAACATGGTACGGTAATGTATCAGAAGAGGATGTAGAGCGTATTGTTGAAGAACACTTTGAAAAAGGCAAACCTGTTAGCGACTTAGTCATCTGATCCGTGGATTCAATAAATTTTCATTGCTGAAAACACTTAAAATGAGAGATAAAACTATAAAAACAGAAGGTGAGGGAGACGAATGATTCGAATAACTGATTCAACCTTAGCTAGGCTTGATCACTGCCTGCCAAGTAAAGAGCAAGCACTTACATTTTGTTACCTCATGAGAGACATTGGGATTATAGATTTAGAAATCTCAGTAAAGATTTATAAGCTACTAGAAGGTTTACCAGAAGGTTTTAGGTTTTATTTGACTTTAAATACACCGGAGAATGCCAAGGCTTATTCCGATGTTTACAGGCTCATTGCCCCCAGGGCTCAAATAGAAGGTGCAAGTAGTCAAATCCAAATAAATGATATTAGAGAGGTTGTGCAACTCAAAGCCTATGAGCACTGCCATTATATAAGAATTATAGGCTTAGATGATTTGTTTTGTCATAATTATAGCTATGTAATACAAGAGATACGCCATACATTAAAACATAGTATAGTTAATCTTTGCCCAGAGAATTTATATCATTGTGCCACTGCAATTGCTGTAGAGTGGGCTTTAAAGGGTGGAAAAGAAGTGACAACTAGCTTTTCTGGTATAGGGGGATTAGCTGCTACGGAAGAAGTGCTCGTAGCATTAAGAATAACCAGTAGATACAAGATTAATCAAGATATAAGGGCCTTAGTTCAGCTTAAAACACTTTTTGAACAAATAACAGGAAAAGCAATACAAAAGAATAAGCCTGTTATTGGAGAAGCCATTTTCTGTGTGGAATCAGGTATCCATGTGGATGGAATTATGAAAAAGGAAATGACCTATGAGGCCTATTCACCAACAGAGGTAGGCCAAAAGAGAACGATTGTTATAGGAAAGCATTCGGGGAGTTCAGCTGTAACAGCTAAGCTTAAAGAATATCACATCCCTATGTTAGATGAGGAGCATATGAGGCAATTACTTCTCACCATAAAGCAAGTCAGCATGGAAAAAAGAAGGAGCCTTAGTGATGAAGAATTTATAGTCCTAGCAAAAGGGGTGATGACTTATGAGAGAAAAGAGAAAGATAGTTGACACGACTTTAAGAGATGGGGAACAACAAGCAGGCATTGCCTTACGACCAGAAGAAAAATTAGAGATAGCCTTACTATTAGATGCCATAGGTGTACATGAGATCGAGGCGGGTACTCCTAGCTTGGGAGAAAGCGAAATAAGCTGCCTTAAAGCAGTGATGAAGAGAAAAAAACAAGCACAGATTTCTGTCTGGACCAGGGCCAATACAGAGGACATCCAACAGGCTACTTGTTGCAAACCAGATCTTATTCATATTGGAACACCTATTTCCTATATACAGATTTATACCAAATTAAAGAAAAATAAAGTGTGGATACAAAGAAATTTAATAGACTGCATTGAAGTAGCTCATAATCAGGGAATAGAAGTGACTATAGGCTTTGAAGATGCTTCAAGGGCTGATATGGGTTATGTTATTAGTACTGCAAAGTTAGTAAGTAAGTTAGGGGTAAAGATTATTCGTATAGCAGATACAGTAGGTGTTCTGACACCAAGTCGTACAAGGTCCATGATTCAGGAATTGATGAATCAAGTGGATATAGAGGTAGAGATTCATGTCCACAATGATTTAGGTATGGCGGTTGCCAACTCCATCGAAGGCCTTAAAGCAGGAGCTGGTTATGTGGATTGCACCTTAGGAGGATTAGGAGAGCGTACAGGTAACTGTAATTTTTATGATTTGGTTCATGCAACAGAACGCTATTTTGATTTTGGCATTAATAAAGGTCATATAAAAAAGGTAGAACAAAGGCTAGGAGAAATTTTAAGTAGAAGTCAATTCGCGTGAGCTTAAGCCTATTGTTTGGAAACAAAGAGTTTGAGAAGGGTGTATGGAAGGAGGATAATAATGAGTAATAAGATAGCCGTATTATTAAATAAGGAAGAGCAATTGACTAGCTTTGCTGAGGCTACATGGATTTATATTTATAAAAAAACATCTGAGTGGGAAGTGACACAAAGGATAGAAACTAAAAATTTATTATACAAAAGAGAAAAGGATATAAAGAAATTTACCTTAGCACTTATAGAAAAATTAGAGTGCTGCAAAGTAATAGTAGGCACACTTATTCTCGGTGTGCCTTATTATTTATTATCTAGAGCAGGATATGAATTGTGTGAGGCAGCTACCTTTTCAAGTCTGCTTTTAGAACAAATCTATGAAGATTATTGCATGCCATCAGAAGAAACAGATAAAAAACCAATACAACATGTATGTAAGTCCCCTGTACCTGTGGATGATAAAGGTAATTACTCTATGGATATGATAGCTGTGCAAAAGGCCTATCCAGAAATGAGTTCTAAGAAAATCTTACTTCCCTTTTTTAGGAATACCTTGTTTAATAGTCTAAAAATTAATTGCAGTCATGTTATGCCATGGTTAGAAAATTATCTGGAGCAGAGTAACTTAAGAATGAGTATTAGTAGGAAACCAGAGTACTATACACTTAATATCACCCACGAAATAGGTTCATGCTAAGTCTATAGTCAATAAATAGAAAGGCATTGTTCATTTGTGTATAAAAGTAGCCATAGAATAGGTCATAAAATGAAGGAGGAAATGGTATGAAAAGTGTAGAAACATCCTATGGTGTATTAGAAGGAGCCACAGATCTTGTTTATTATAAAAAGGGTAGCCTCAAAAGCTGCAAATTAGAAAAATATAGTCCCATACTCACCTCTATAGGACCTCTTGTGCCTCAATATGGGGAAATGGATACCCGGACTAAATTAAGAGAGGCCATCAGTTTTTATGATACAGGAGAACTAAAAAGTATTTACTTAAAAGAGCCTGTCTTTGTCACTACCAGTATAGGGACCCTTATGGGAGAGTTCATTACCTTTTATAAAAAAGGAACGATTCATCGGTTATTTCCTCTTTATGGCCAAGTCAGTGGCTATTGGTCAGAAGAGGAAGAATACCAATTGGCAGAAAAGGTTACTTTTAAAATAGGTGATGTGCAAGTAAGTAATCGAATAAATAGTTACTGCTTTTATCCCAATGGAGCTATAAAAAGTCTTAGCTTGTGGAATAAGGAAGTTCTAGTGATTCAACATCATAAAAAGAATATAGCTATAAGATTAGGTATAGCTTTTTATGAAAATGGTAAGATTAAGTCCCTAGAGCCCTATGTACCTACTAAGATAAAGACACCCATAGGAGATATAATGGCCTATAGTAATGAACCTGTTGGTATACACGGGGATACTAATTCACTTGTTCTAGATGAAAAGGGAAATGTAAAAGAAATAAAAACGGTATCAACGGCTCTACGAATGACCTCTTATACAGGAGAAGAGAAGGTATTTGCCCCTTGTTTAGTAAGAAGTTGGTTAGATAGTGAGCGATGGGTTATTTCACCTCTAACTATCCACTTTCTTAAAAACCAAGTGAGGATTGTAGATAATAATATGACCTACTTACTTAATAGAAAGGATTTTAAGTGGAACACTGTACAAATAGGTTTCGAGGAAATAGGTCATGAATGTAGCAACTGTAAGGCATGTGCAGGATCTAATCCCTCGTGTAGTCTTTCCTTTGCTTAATAAGTTAAGCCCTTAGAGCTCTTCTATAAAACTTGAATAAATTTGAAAGGGACGCCGATGGGTTCCTAAAAAGCTCGTACAATATGTATCGAGCTTTTTATATTGCTCAGAATGAATAGTTATTTTTCCATTTACAATACTAAAATACCCTTCTGCTTGGAGTTTGCTTAAATGACGATAGAGGCTGCGCAGGTTGATATGTAATAGATGACTGATTGTTTTTCGACTGGCAGTTATTGTATGAGGGAAGGAAGGTTGAGAGTGGTAGTTACAGCTATTAAAGAGGTAGAGGAGTATTGTATCGTCTAAATCATAAAGGGCACGTATTTCTGCCATATCCATGTAATATTGTGATACATTGGCAAAATAAGAGATGCAGACATTGGCAACAGTTAGATTGTTATGCATAGCATGAAAGAAAATATCAGCAGGAACTTCCAAAATAATGGAGGGCTTGAGGGTTTTAATAGAGGCCGTATACTTAGGAACATTTAATAGATATTCAAGTAGGCCAAAAATATATGGAGAAAGCATGGTATCAGCAATAATACTATCACCTAGTGGCGAGTTTATAAGACACTGATAGGTACCACTCAAAGCGATATAAATGCGATTGGCAGTATTTCCCATTGTGAGGAATTCCGTATGAGACTTTAACTTCCTAAGTTCACATAAGTTGACTTGGGAGTGGGGAGTAATGGAGTTGATGTCATCCACTGTTATAACTTCCTTTGAAAATAATTTTAGAACGTTGCATAGATAATCGTCATAATAATTATGCATATTTTTTTTCCTCTTTTCTCAAAAGGTGACAAGTGTCACTTGTTTAATATGACTACTATGATATCATTAAATTACAAAATAATAAACTATTTGTACAATTAAATATCGAAATAAATAGAAAAAACAGCGTATTTAATAAATTTTATCAAATAATGGAGGTGAAATGTTTGTTACCAAGAGAGAGAGTGATAAAAGCTTTGTCCCATGAAAAGACAGATAGGGTACCTTTAGATTTTTGGGCAACACCTGAAACATGGGATAAGTTAAAGGCATACTTTAACACCGAGGATGAAGAAGCTGTGTTACGTAAATTTCAAATTGATATTCGCCAAATTCAACCGGATTATATTGGACCAGAGATAGTAAAAGCTAAAGATGGGACCTATTTTGATGCCATGGGAGTGCATAGAAGGGTAGTTGAAAATGAGTTCTGTGCCTATGAAGAATATGCAAGTTCACCTCTGGGATTTGTAGAAGCCATTGAAGACTTTGAGAGATACGATAAATGGCCTAGTTTATTAAATTATGATTTTAAAGGCTTGAAGAATAAAATTGGAAATGCAAATGAAATGTATTATATCAAGCTTGAAACGGGAGGATTGTTCGAATTGGCATGGGCCCTTCGTGGGTATGAGCAGTTCATGATGGATATGATTCTAGAGCCAGGCATTGTTCATTATATTATGGACAAGATAACCGATTTTTGGTGTGGTTATGTTAGGGAAGTTATGGAGCATGCAGGAGAAAAATATGATATGGTCTACACCTATGACGATATAGCCGCTCAAAATGCACCCTTAATGTCTAAGGAGATGTGGGCGGAATTCATAAAGCCTTATCATGAGCGCTTAAATAAGGTTATTCATTCTTATGGTAAGACAGTGATGTATCATTCATGTGGAGCTGTTTATGATATGATCGAGGATTTGAAAAACTTACCTATTGAGGTGCTTAATCCTATTCAACCAAGGGCAAAAGGGATGGACATGAAGAAAATAAAAGAGCGTTTTAAAGATAGCCTTTCTTTTCATGGAGGAATAGATATTCAATTTGTGTTACCTAAAGGAACAAGAGAGGAAGTAGACGAGGCAGTACATCATGCAATAGATACTCTAGGTGTTGATGGAGGCTACATTTTAACAAGTGCACACTATATTCAAGCAGATACACCCGTTCAGAACATAATAGAGATGTACAGAGAAGCACAACAATATTCCATGGAGAAAAACTTAGAAGAATAGGAGAAGGTAATGACAAAACAGAAGCTTATTATAGACACAGACTGTGGTTCAGATGATGCAATGGCAATAGCTATGGCCCTTAAGGACCCCAATTTTGAGATTCTCTTTTTTACAACAGTTGCAGGGAATGTAGATGCAAGGCAAGCAGCTTATAATACGCTTATGACAATAGAACATGCAGGGACCTACCAGCCTCCAGTATACATAGGATGTAATCAGGCTTTACTAAGGGATATGGTATTTGCCCATGAGACACATGGCTTAGATGGAATGGGCGACATAGGACTTCAAGTAAAGGCACTCGAAGTGGCACCAGGAAATGGCGTTCTAAAGATTCTAGAGGCACTGGATACCCATGAAGAGGGAGAGATAGAAATCATTACCCTGGGGACCCTCACCAACCTAGCCGTGGCCATGCGACTTGAGCCAAAGATTATGAAAAAAGTAAAGCGTATTGTAGCTATGGGGACAGCTGGGTTTGGAACAGGAAATGTGTCACCTGTAGCAGAATTTAATATATGGCAGGATGCAGAAGCAGCTAAGATAGTCAATGACTTTGGGGTACCTCTTATGTATGTAGGTTGGGATGCTTGCTTAGAAGAAGCCATGTTAAATGAGGAAGAAATCAATCGCATTAAAGAGAGTGGTGAGTTAGGGAAGTTCGTTATTGAGTGTAATAGATGTCTCATGGAAATGAATAGAGAGCGTTTTGGAACACCTTGTTTAGATATGGCAGATCCAGCAGCAATGGCAGCAGCTCTTTATCCAGAATGCATTGAGGAATGTGATAAATATTTCTGTGAAGTAGATGTTTCAAATGGACCGAGCTACGGAGGTGTATTAGTAGATAAGTACCATTTTAGTGGCAAAGAACCTAATGCCTTTATTTGCAGTAAGTTAAAACCAGAACTTTATAAGGAATATATCTACAGGACACTGGGGGTAAAGTAATTGGAAAAAATACTGGTAGTGGGTCATTGCATTTTAAATACAGCCTCTAAGGTGGTTATGTACAATTTAGAGGAGATGGAGGAGGAGGAGAAGCTCAGAAAACAATTTGTGATAACAGCACTAGAAAAAGGGGTACAGTTTTTACAGCTTCCATGTCCAGAGTTTACACTTTATGGGGCAAAAAGGTGGGGACATGTCAGTGAGCAGTTTGATAATGTTTTCTTTAAAAAACACTGCAGAAATAGTTTACTACCTATTATAGAACAATTGGTGGAATATAAAGAGAATAAAGAGAGATTTGAAATACTAGGGATTGTAGGAATAGACGGAAGCCCGAGTTGTGGGGTGGATTATACTTGTACAGGGAAAAAATGCTATGGATGTCTTGGGGGTAGAGATGAGGTCATTATGGAGGTCATTCATGATTCCTCTCTTTGCAAAGGGAAAGGCGTATTTTTTAAAGTACTAGAGGAGCTGTTAGTGGAATTTGAACTTACAGATATTAAGGTAGAGGGACTTTTCTCACTGGAGCCCCATAAATGTATGAATTTATTAGGTTAACTAATAAAGATATAAAAAAATAAGAAAAAGCAGTAAAAGATGCTGCTAAAACAGGAGGGAAATAGTATGGAGAAAAAACATTCAATTAAAGACGACTTTTCAATGTTGGCATTACTGATTATACCTATTGCAGTTGCAGTAAATTTTGTCGGTGGGCAACTAGCTTCTTTGCTTAAATTGCCATTCTATTTAGATACCATAGGAACCATCTTTGCAGCCATGCTTTGTGGTCCATGGGTTGGCGCAGTAACCGGTACACTAACCAATATTGTGACAGGTATCGCAAATCCAGTAAACTTTGCATTTATTCCAGTTAACTTAATTGTTGGTTTAGTAACAGGGTTCTTGTCTAGAAAAAATATGTTTAGTACATGGTGGAAATGGCTTATTTCTATGGTACTAATGGCTTTAAGCTCTATTATCTCGGCAGCACCTATTGTTGTATTGGTATTTGGGGGTGTTACAGGTGGAGGAACATCACTCATCACAGCAACAGCAATGGCAGCTGGGGCAAATATTTGGGCAGCAGTACTTGGAACAGAAGGTATTTTTACAGTAGTTGACCGAATCATTTCTTTCTTTATTGGTTACTTTGTTATTAGGGTTATTCCAGCCAGAACACTTGTTAAATTCGGATGTGGAGCAAACTATATAAAGCAGGATAATTGAGGATCTAATTAGGAGAGAAATAGACACCGCCGCTTGTTTAGATAAATAGGTGGCGGTTATTTTATAAATAAAATGGAGGGGGCTCTATAGGATGTGGAGAGAAAAACTCAGCATTAAAAAGGATAATGCTATTGCAGCATTGTATCCATCGGCTAAATTTTTAATTGTTTGTCTTTATTCCCTTTGTTCCCTAGTGATTGGAACGATTGGAGTAGAGGGTTATGCATTATTTTTAATTCCGTGGTTTTTAATCGTTCCCCTATTATGTGCAGCCAGTGGGGTTTGGAAAAGGTTTGTAAAGGCATTTAGTAAAGTATTATTTATTGCAGTTATTATTTTTGTAGTGCAAAGTTTACTTATTCCTAGTGACACTATTATTTGGCAATGGCGCTTTATTAAAATCTACGAAGCAGGACTACAAAGTGCCATTGTACTCTCTTTTTCTATTTTGAATATGGCGGGCATATTTATTTGGATGTTTCAAACAACAGAGAACAAGGAAATTTCTAGGGCTTTAGAAGATTCAGGGATGAACTACAAGGTAGCCTATGTATTTATGAGTACCTTGCAGATGATAGAAGTTCTTGGGAAAAGTAGCAAAACCATTATGAATGCACAGCAAGCACGAGGTGTAGAAACAGAAGGCAATTTACTTGTTCGAAGTAAAGCTTTCTTTCCTTCAATGGTACCTTTGATCTTAGGGGCTATTACTAATACAGAAGAAAGAGTTCTTACACTAGAGTCAAAAGGCTTTGATGTTAATTGCAAAAAAACACATCTTTTTGAAATAAAACCATCAGGTAATGAAAAGTTAGCCAATGGCATAGCCATTTTGGTTACCATTCTTGTGATTATATGGAGGGTCTTAGCATGGGTGTTGTAATTGAATTTAAGGACGTATCCTATAGTTATCCGTTAACAAAGGAACCATCTATTAAGCATTTAAACTGTAAGCTAGAAAAAGGAAAGTTTTACGGTGTAATTGGGAAAAACGGTTCGGGTAAGACCACCTTATGTACTCTTATAAGGGGATTTGCACCTAGCTTTTATCAAGGGGTGTTAGAAGGGCAGGTTTTAATTGAAGGCAAACCTACAGTAGAACATGGACCAGGAGAACTCTCATTAAAGATAGGCTATGTTTTTCAAAATCCTTTCAATCAAATTAGTGGAGTAAAGGAAACAGTATTTGAAGAAGTTGCCTTTGGTCTAGAGAATTTTGGGGTTCCAGTTGATGAGATCGAGCGAAGAGTAATAGAAGTCATGGAGCTTACTAAAATCAGTCATATTGCAGAAAAAAATCCCTTTGAGTTATCAGGAGGGCAGCAACAGAGAGTTGCATTAGCATCAATTATTGTTTTAAAACCTGATATTTTAGTAATCGATGAACCCACCTCTCAATTAGACCCAGAAGGGACAGAGAGTGTTTTTGAGATTATTGATGCCTTAAAAAAGGAAAAGAAAACCATTATTTTGGTAGAGCATAAAATAGATTTAATTGCAGAATATGCAGATGATGTAATGGTTTTACATAATGGAGAAATGATTCGCTTTGGTCCGAAACAGGCCATTCTTAGTGATAAGACTTTATTAGAATATGGTGTTCAACTTCCTCAGATGGCCATTTTAGGAAATGAATTAGTGGAGCAGGGCGTCCAGCTAGACTATATTCCAATTACAGAACAACAAGCCAAAGAAGTCATTGAGAAATCCCTAAGAAAGGAGAGTGTATAATATGGCACATGTCTTTCTTAAGGATGTTAGCTTTGCCTATCCTAATGGATTTGTAGCAATTGATAATGTTACTATGGAAATTAAAAAAGGTGAAAATGTAGCCATTGTTGGTCAAAATGGAGCAGGAAAAACCACGTTGGTGAAGATGTGTAATGGCCTTTTGAGACCTACAAAAGGCGAAGTCATGATTGGTGACATGAATACAAAGAATCATACAACGGCCCAGGTCTCTAGAAAGGTAGGGTATGTATTTCAAAATCCAGATGATCAAATCTTTCATTCCTCTGTTTATGATGAGGTGGTATTTGGACCTAAAATGATGAAGCTAGGGGATAAAAAGGTAGAGGAGTTGGTGGATTACGCATTAAAAATAACAGGGATGGATGTTTTCAAAAATGAAAATCCTTATAACCTACCTCTTTCAACAAGGAAATTCATCACTATAGCAGCTGTTATTGCAATGGATACAGAAGTAATGATTTTTGATGAACCTACTGCTGGACAAGATTTTGAAGGGAATAGACGTTTAGGGGTTATTTTAAGGGAACTTCATCAGAGAGGAAAAACAGTCATTACTATTTCACATGATATGGAATTTGTGGTATCTCATTTTGAACGCATCATCGTTATGGCCAATAAAAAGATAGTAAAGAGTGGTTCACCTAAAGAGATATTCTGGGACTTTCCAGCTTTAGAGGAAGCCATGTTGAAGCAACCCTATATTTCTCAACTTTGTAATAGTTTAGATTTAGGAAAAGGAATCATTCATTTAGAAGAAGCTGTAAAAGCAATTAAGGATAGGAGTTAATACTAAGCATATGAACAAAAGGAGAAATATTGCTGCATTTGTAGCCTATGCAATGTATCTCTTAACAGGGGCTGCGTGTGTAGTGGTGGGTAGTAGCATCCCACAATTAATGAAGCATTTTGATAAAAATCTACCGACTATTGCTGTTTTAGCATCTGCTTTTGCAATAGGAAGAGTTGCAACGGTTTTCCCTGTAGGAGTCTTGACGGAAAAGGTAGGAGTAAAGATAACGATTACCATAGGCGTACTCTTTTTTCTGGCATTTTTGATAGGTATTCCATTGACAAGCAATTATGTGATAGCAGTAGGGTTATCTGTCCTAGCTGGAGTGGGAATGAGTACACAAGATACATGCTGTGCTGTGATTCTAAAGGAAGCTTTTCCTGAAAGCTATAGCAGTTCATTAAGTGCAGGGCAAGCATTTTTTAGTATAGGATGCTTTGTGTCCCCCCTGTTAATGGCCATTGCACTCGCTTATAACATGCATTTTAAAATAGTGTATTTCGCTATAGGCTTAGTAGGGGTTGCCATGCTTTTAGCCATTCCTTTTATGAAGCTATCTCAGCCAATACATACCGAAGACGTTTCGGAAAATGGAGAGAGTGAGCCTGTCAAACTAAAAAACAAAAAATGGGGGTATATTTTCTTAGGTATAGCTTGTTTTACTTATTTTGGTACAACCAATACGATCCATACGTATACGGCAACCTTTGTAGAGAGTTTTGGAATATCAGAGAGTGTTTCCGTAGCTATATTAACCGTATATAGTATAGGCTGCATGGTAGGTTCTTTCTTCTTTATTCCTATTTTAAAGAAGGTTCATGAAACGAAAGTGTTATGGGTCAATATGCTTTGTGCATTTATAAGTTTGTGTATAGCCATGCTGTTCCAATCAGCACTTATGTTTTTTATAATGTATTTCATTGCAGGTTTTTTCTGTGGCGTCTTATTTTCTGTGCTTGTGTCTATTGCAGTGAGCTTAAATCCTCTGCATGCTGGTATCGCAGCAGCAACCATAGGCTTTGTAGGCGGAGGAGCAGATATTTTATCACCTTTGTTAACGGGAGCCATTATTAGTATAACAAATATTCAATCTACATTTTATTATTGTATCATCATGTGTGGGCTCTGTATTGCGGCGGCATGGGGATATGGTCTGATGTATAGAAAGGGGTCTGATGAAGGATGAAAGTAAAAGAAGTATTAAATAATAAAGGAGAACAATATCATATTTGTTGTAAGCCTGGAGACGTTGGAAGATATGTACTACTACCAGGAGACCCATTTAGAACAGATTTGATTGCAAGTTATTTTGAGGATGCAAAGCTTGTTGCACATAATAGAGAGCATAAGACTTGGACGGGGACATTAAATGGGGTAAAAGTGAGTGTCACATCAACAGGAATGGGTTGTCCCTCTATGGCCATTGCTTTAGAGGAGCTTATTCATTGTGGAGCAGATACGTTTATCCGAATTGGAACAGCAGGACATGTGTGTGAAGCCTCTTGGGATGAAAGCTTAGATGGAGTCATTTGTACAGGTTCGGTGAGGGATGAGGGTACAACGATTCACTATATGCCTATTGAATATCCAGCAATTGCCGATAGACATATTGTAGGTGCTTTGGCAGATGCTGCAAAGTCAGCTGGGTTAAATTATGTGGAGGGAATTGTTCAAAGCAAGGACAGTTTTTATGGTCAGCATGACCCAGATGGACTTCCTAATGGACCTCGGTTAAAGGAACGTTGGGAGGCGTGGTGCCATGGAAATGTAATGGCCAGTGAGATGGAGACGGCAGCATTATTTATTATTTCTTCTATTAGAGGATGTCGTGCGGGTGCCATTATGAGTTTTAAAAACATGAAAGAGACCATTGGTATTGCCTGTGATGCCCTAACAAGTATAATGAAAAAGGATGGCGAACAGAGCTAGTTATTATTTTGACTTATAGGAGGATAAGATGAAAGTCTTAAATTTTGGCTCTCTGAATATTGATTATGTCTATAAAGTAGACCATATACTAAGAGAAGGTGAAACGTTAGCATCAAGAGGGATGGAGACTTTCTTAGGAGGAAAGGGCTTTAATCAATCGGTTACATTAGCTAAGGCAGGAATACCCGTTTATCATGCAGGAATGATCGGCCAAGAGGGAAGTATTTTCTTAGAGGCGTGCAAAGAGTATGGTATATCCTCTGAGTATATAAAGAGCATTGATGGAAAAAATGGTCATACGGTGATACAGGTTGATAAAAATGGGCAAAATTGTATCATGCTGTATGGTGGAAGTAATCGGTCTTTAACAAAAGCATTTATTGACGAAGTGCTTCTAAATTTTCAAGAGGGTGACTATATACTTTTGCAAAACGAAGTGAATCATTTGGATTATATCATTGAGAAGGCATATGAACGAGGTATTCAAATTGTTTTAAATCCTTCACCACTAGATGCTTATTTGGATACTTGTGATCTCCGTAAGGTCACCTATTTTATGATGAATGAAATTGAGGGTGAAGAAATTACAGGAGAAAAGGAAATAGATAAAATCCTAGAGAAGATGATGCAGAGATATCCAGAGTCCAAGGTTATATTAACCCTT
The DNA here is from genome assembly GCA_023412455.1 of Bacillota bacterium. GTDB lineage: Bacteria > Bacillota > Clostridia > Lachnospirales > Cellulosilyticaceae > Sporanaerobium. Next base: position 3,951 of record JAEYNQ010000184.1, on the reverse strand, counting down.
GGTGCAGCAGGTGCAGTGTATCGTGATAAGGACAATTGCTTTAAACAAGATATTTTTAAAACAATAGCCGTAGATACAACAGCAGCTGGTGATACTTTTACGGGGTATTTTATAGCAGCTATTATAGGGGGAAAGAGTATTCCAGATGCTTTAAGGATGAGTGCAAGGGCAGCTTCAATTACAGTATCAAGAGAAGGGGCATCCCCATCCATCCCAACCCTGGCTGAAGTAATAGAAAGCTTTAAGGAATAAGGATGAAGAAAAACAGTGAAAAAGGGCAATTAATATTTTCCAAAAGGGATATTTAGGAAAATAATTATTGTCAAATAGTATTTCCAAATAGAAAAGTTTATTGTTATAATAAGTTGTAAAATTTATTTAAGGAGACAATAAAATGGCAGGAAATAAAATGATTTGTCACTGTAAACAAGTTGACTATATTACTATTAGAAAAGCAATGATTGAAGGAGCACGTACCATAGAAGAAATCAAAGAAAAAACAGGAGCAGGGACCGGTTGTGGCCGTTGTGTTGGCGCAATTGAAGAAATTTTAGCCTCTGTATGTGGCTGCACAGGAACCTCTTTAGCCTCTGTAGTAGAAGCAGTAAAAAATGGTGCTGACACAGTAGAACAAGTTGGAGAAGTGACAGGAGCAGGGACAGGTTGTGGAAGATGTAAAGCGCTTATTCAAAATGTTATTGATATAAAAAGATAGTAGGATATAAAGCTTTTGTTTGCTATTAGGTCATTGCTGTAATCAGTAGAAGGACTGGGACAAGGGCTCAAAAGGAAGGGTAACGCTTCTAGATGCCTATTTTTGCAAGTTGAAAAACCCTTGCTATGAAGGCAGCTAGCTGAGTTACCCTTCCTTAGTATAGTGTTGCAGTTTTTCAGAATAAGCAAGAGTATAATGGAGAAATATACTTATGTCTATAATTATGTAAATCCTTGACAGGCTCGTTGCGATAGTGTATGATTAGGTTAGTCAAGGGAATACCTAAGACATATTTCTGGTGGTGATGCGTTTAAGGGAAACACCCGTTCCCATACCGAACACGATGGTTAAGACTTAAGCGGCCGATGGTACTTGTCTGGAGACGGACCGGGAGAGTAGGTGGCTGCCAGATTTTAATATTTTAATACCGCGGAGTGGAGCAGTTGGTAGCTCGTCGGGCTCATAACCCGAAGGTCTCAGGTTCAAGTCCTGACTCCGCAACCATTTAAGAAAATAATACATATTCATTTAAGAAGAACGGGAAGCCGTTCTATTTTTTATGGGCTTTAATTGATAGAGAGGCAGTTTACAGATAAATTTTCATTTTTTATAGGGAACAGTAGAATTATAAATAAATATCCACAAATTAGGGATAACTTTCGAAGAAATGTGGATAACATAGAATATATGTTCGAAACAACTGTGGATAACATAATAAAAATACGTAACATCTGTTGATAAGCTAGAAAAAAACAAGAAAATATTGTTAATAAAAGGGGTATAATAGGCTGTGAATAAAGAAAGACGGAGTATTCTTAGCATAAATAAAACGTATCAAGGAACATCCTCTTATAGGTGGCACCAGCTGTATCTTTATTGCGTATAAAATATGAAAAAGTGAAAGGATACGTTTAATACTGCAGTAAAATAGTCTATAATATAAACACATAAAAAAGAAGAGTCATTATAGGGGAAAGAAGTTTTAAAGATTAATAATGAGGAGACTGAGTATGGGTATTTCCACAAACGATGTGGCAAATTTAGCAAGTAATCATCCTACCTTTATGAGAGGGCAAAGCTATTTTTATCAAGGACGTATAATCAAGATAGATACCTTCGAAAAAGAAGAAGAGATTCATGTTAGAGGCGTTATAGAAGGACATGATAATGAATATGAAAGCTATCTACGAATAGCAGATCATAACATAATAGAGTATGGTTGTAACTGTTTGGCTCATGAACAGTATCCAGGAGCTTGCAAGCATGTAGTTGCTTTAAGTTTATATTATCTTTATGAAATCCAAGAAAAACAGCTACGCTTTGAGAAAATTACAGAAAAAATGTCTCAGACAGCTCTTAATTATTATGAAGACCAAGTCATGAAGGAGCAGGATTTAGAAATAGGGGAGCATCCTGTAATAAACGCTTATCCTAAGTTGATCGAGAATTCCCATGGAGAGCTTCTATTAGGTCTAAAAATAGGGAGTGAACGCTCTTATGTTGTGAAAGACCTTTATGAATTTACCAGTAACATGATACAGGGAAATAATGTGTCTTATGGGAAGAGTCTAGAGTTTATACATGATATGAGTTTATTTGAGGAGGCATCACGACCCATTGTACAGTTCATCATGGATAAAACACTAGAATACAATGAGGTGCTAAAGCAAGCAGGACTTTACCGTGGCTTCACAAAAAGTGAAAGGAAAACCATTCCACTAGGAGCCAAAGCCTTAGATGAATTTTTTGATTTAGTAAAATGGAAGGAAGTAGATTTTGAGAGTTACACAGCTACTCAATATTTCTCAAAGAACTATACAAAAGTAAAATGTATTGATGCCAACCCTATTTTTTCTATAAAGTTAGGACAAAAGAAGAAATATTACGAGTTAAAAACATCCTTGGAGAGCTTTGTGCCCTTTAGCTGTCCCAATAATAAGTACCTTTTAATTGAGGATAAGCTCTATCGTTTGAGTAAAGAGTTTGGTCAGGATATCTTTCCTCTCCTTGTTTATATGTATGAGGGCAGCATTCGTGCAGAGGATAAGCATTTATTATTTAAAGAAGTGGCGATTAAGCGGTTTTTGTTGTCTAGTTTGTCAAAGCTCAAGAAGCATTTACCCGTTATAATGGAGGGAAATATTGAAAATGAGCTTAAGCTAGAAAATGTAAGACTGAAGCTGTACTTTGATATGGATGAGATGGGCAAAATAGTAGGTGAGGCCTTTTGCCAGTATAATAGCTTAGAGTTCAATCCCTATAAGAAGGCCAGTGGAGGGGAACGTGAAGAAATCGACAAATTGGTAAGAGATGTGCCTAAGGAAAGTCGATTGAATAGTATTTTAAGGAATTATGAATTTCGAACCACCAATGGGAAGCTTTATTTAGAAGACGAGGAAAACATTTATAACTTTCTTAAAAAAGGATTAGTGGAGCTGACTCAAATAGGTGAGGTCAATGTAACAGATAAACTGAGGCAGATCAAAGTATTTAGGACACCGGTGGGAGCCGTAGGACTAAAAATTGAAAATAATATGTTACATGTGGCCCTTCGAGAGGTGCAAATGCCTTTAAAAGAAATACAGGATATATTAGGAGCTTATAAGGCTAAAAGTAAATATTATCGCCTTAAGGATGGTTCTTTTATTGATATTGAAGGTTCGGGCATTAAGGATGTGGCCAATATCGTAGAAGGCTTAGGCTTATCTGGTAGGGAATTAGAAGAGGGAGAAGCAGTACTGCCTAAATACAGAGCCCTATACCTAGACCAGTTACTGAAGCAAAGTGAAGAGATTGAAGTAGAAAGAGATAAGTACTTTAAGCAGATTATCAGGGATGTAAAAAATGTAGAAGATGCAGACTATGAAGTACCTAAGACCATTCAAGCTACCTTGAGAAGTTATCAGAAAAAGGGATATAGATGGCTCAAAACCATGGCTGCTTATGGATTTGGAGGCATACTGGCTGATGATATGGGGTTAGGTAAGACCCTTCAAATGATTACCCTAATTGATTCGGAGTACGAAGGAACCTGTGAGAAACCTTCTTTAGTAGTTTGCCCTACCTCCTTAACCCTTAACTGGCAAAACGAAGTACGACGTTTTGCCCCTCATCTTAGTACCCTTATTATTTTTGGAAATATGGAAACTAGAAAGGAACTACTTGAAGAAAGTAAAAGCTATGATCTTATAATTACTTCTTATGAATTACTAAAAAGAGATATCGAGCTCTATGAA
>JAEYNQ010000100.1 GCA_023412455.1 Bacillota bacterium | reverse complement strand
ATAGGTATTATGAAAGAGGGTAAATTGATAAAAGTAGTAGCTTTAGAAGAAGCTTTAAGGAAGAGTGGAAGTCTTGAACACTATTATTTGGATTGTACACGTAAAGAGGAGGAAAGGGCATGAAGTCTATAGGTGCAGGCTTTTATAATGAAGGTATGAAGGTGCTAGTGCGACCTAAATATAAAATTTTGTGGGTCATAATGATGGGAATTTGTTTGGTAGGAAGCCTTATTTTGCGTGCCCCCTATAGTTTCCTAAATATCATGACTAGTATCATTTGCCCTCTCATTAGTTTTATGTTAGTAACGGATTTTTTTACAGCTGAGCAAGAAGAAGGCTCCATAAGAGCCATTTTGATAAGGCCAGTTAGTCACTTTGAGGTCTTCGTAAGTAAACTATTGGTGCTTCTTGCTTATGTGGGAACCTTGCTAGTAGGAACCTTAGTTATAGGGAATATCGTACAGCTTATCAAAGGAAGCTTTAGTTTTGAGCTGTGTATAGATTTAATCGTTGCCCATGGGGTGTCTCTTTTAGCCCTTCTTCCTATAGTTCTTATGGCTATTTTGATTTCTCAGCTAACAAGAAATAGTTCCTCTACCTTTCTGTTTTCTATTCTAAGTTATATTGGAATAGGCGTCATAGGTAACCTAGTACCTGGCTTATACAGCTACCTTTTTACTTCCTACACCAACTGGTACAAATTATTTATAGGGGCAACAGTTCCCTTTTCAAACCTTCTGATGGTTACAGGATTAATAGGAGCTTATAGTATACTCTTATTCTCAGTGGGCTATATGCTATTTGAAAGACGCCAGTACTAGAGTTTATTCTTTTGGGTATTGAGCTTGCGGTAGAATTGCAATTGCGTTTCTGCCAGCTCTTGCTCACCCTTGGAAGAGCGAAGAGCATGAATATAAAAAGTCAGTTGACGAATGGTAAGAGGAAGTGTGCCCATCATCATGAGGCAAGTCATATTCTTAATGCTCATCAGCAAAGGAGAGGATAAAAACCAGTGACCTAATAAGGTGACGTAGGCCTCTAAACTAACAGTGAACACAAAGGATAGCCAACAAATAATTTCTATAAAGGATTCAAATTGTATTTCCTTTAAAAATAGATTGGGGCTAGTGGCAGGCAAAGGCTCTTCTACAGAAGAAGGGATTGCAGGTATTGAAGCAGTAGCTTCTTCGAGAGGAAGAGGCTTCTTTTTTTTGGCCTTTTTACTCCTATTGAATAGAGAGGTGGGAGAGATCAAGTAAAGCAAAAGGCAACCTAAGGCTATACCGCACAAAGACCACAAAGTATGGGTGTTGGCATAATAGCTAAAGGAAAAATAATCAGGATAAGAGGCAGCTAAGGCACTATTAATGGCGATACTCATAAATAAGAGGCTACACCAGTAGATAATTTTACTACTCATAATCCCTAGATATTGTTTGAAACCATGATAAAGAATATAAACAGTCATTCCTATACACAAGATAATAAGTTCTAATAATATAAGCATCATTATTCTCCTTCTAGGGCATAGCCTTTTTCTACAAGTGGAGGCATGAGAGACACTTCCTCTTGCTTTTTAAGCTCGGCAATTTTTTGATTTACCCAAATAATAAATTTTGTTTTAATAAGAACATAGCGTTCCTCATTAGAAGGGGTAACCAGGACCTCATTTAATTCTTGGGCAGAAACAATACTAGCCAGATTAAATTGGCAGAGGATGGAAAGGAAAACTTGGTAATCCCCAACATGACTTAAATGGCACCACATAGAATAACCACTATTCATACTGACAGGAAACAATTTGAAGTTTTTCATAAAGCTTTCAAGATAGTGAAGGGTCTCAAGGTTCTCATTAAGGGAGGAGCCTTTAGGGGATGACGCTTGAATGGTAGAAAGCAACAGATTTTCTACAGCCTCCTTGGAATGACCAATGATGTCCTTGTTATGTTTGGCAAAGAGGGGTGTCTTTTCTTTGGCGTTAATGAGGGCAAAGATTAAAGAAAGTCCATCTACAAGGATGGCAAAGCAAAGGGAAAACCAAGCCATAGTTTGGCTACTTCCTTTTACTAAGAGATTTTTAATAGGCAGGACATAGAGGTTAAAGAGGGTATAAGTAGGTGCAGTTAAATCAATAGGTGTCTCTAGGAGCTCCAGTTGGTTAATTAGAGAAGCAGCATTTTTAATCTCGCTTTCTAAAGCAGTATAAAAAGGCATCGCTTCCTTTTCTGTTAAGTAAGAAGAAGTAACAGATGCACCATGAACCTCTTTATAGACGTCCATTTCAATGGTTTTGAGCGGACGCATAAGCTGAGTATCCTTACTGCGAAGTGCTGTAAAGTGTCCTAAATCTTCTTTAAAGGTAGGATGCTTTTCTTGCAAATTTAATAGTTCCAGGGCTGTATAAAGCTGAGTAAGCAGTGTAGAGAAGGAATCTAAATTTTCTTCTCGGTTAGAAATAATAGACAGAGTATATTCCTGAATAGCGCTTAATTCTTCAGAAGGACTAAGGGTAGAAGAGTGCTCAGGTAGTAAAAGATACATGCTATGAATCAGCTTTTGGACTTGCTCCTTTTTAGTGGTTGTAGCAATGCTTTGGGTGGTAAATTCCTCTTTTGTTTTGCCACCTAGGATAGCTTTTACCTCATTTTCAAAGAGCTCAGTCTTTAGGTTAGACTCTTGTTTAGCTGTATCACTTACCATGGTTCCAAGGGTTGCATTGTACTTAGCCATAGCTTCATAATAAGCATCTAAATTGTCACCAAAGCTGGCCTTATTGGGTTTTTGTAACGTATTAGTTAAGGGATTTATTAACCCCTCAGACATTTGGACGGAATTAGCCTTTTGGGTTAAAGTGTTGTTTTCTTCTACTTGTAAGGCAAGGGCTCCGTAAGAATTGTCTAAAGTGCTGACGAAATCAAAGACATAGCTTTTCATGGTGTTTTCAACCTGCTCCTCAAGTCCTTGGTATTTTTGAGTAAGGTCATCATAAATCTGTCCATAGCGTTCTTTTAAATAGCTAATGGGGGAGTTAATGTGATTATAAATACCAATATAAGAAAAATAGGTAGAAGACAAAGTAGAGAAAAGTAAAATAACAATAAGCCATATCTTAAAATGGCGACGGATGATATGGCTGGTACAAAATACGGTTAGTTGAACGGCTAATGAAAAAAGTAAAGGAGCACTTAGAAAAAAGGGGAGCTTGACCCCTCCAAAATAAACTTTACTTCCTTCAAAGGTAGTAGCTAAAGAAATAATTTGTAAAAAAGTAGTTACAAGGACAACGAGCCAGCCAAAGGTTGTCTCATTAAAGAGCTGATCCGTAGTGATAAGCTTGCTTTGGACTTTTTCCTTAGAAAACATAGTCTATTCACCTTACTCTCTATAAATTAATGGATTTTCTTTTATTATAAAAATGAATTCTTACGACTTACTCCATAGAAATCTTAAGATTTCTTCATAAATGCATTAACTTATGTTAAGAAAGTCCTAGTAGGCGTCTTGTCTTGTCTCTGGCTAAATGGTAAGATGAAGAAAAAGCAAGGGAGGTAATATAATGGTATATGTAGCAGATGATAAAAGATATGAAACAATGTACTACAATAGGTGTGGCAAAAGTGGCATTAAATTACCTGCTGTTTCTTTAGGATTATGGCATAATTTTGGTAGCTTAGACACTTTTGAGAATGGACGCCAGATGATAAGAAAAGCGTTTGACCTAGGAATTACCCACTTTGATTTAGCTAATAATTATGGACCACCCGCTGGGACAGCAGAAGAAACCTTTGGCAAATTATTAAGGCAGGATTTAAAGCCTTATAGAGATGAGCTGATTATTTCCACAAAGGCAGGCTACACCATGTGGCCAGGACCTTATGGGGATTGGGGTTCTAAAAAATATATGATTTCAAGTCTGGATAAGAGTCTTAAAAGGTTGGGGGTAGACTATGTAGATATTTTTTACCATCACCGTCCAGACCCTGAAACACCACTAGAAGAAACGATGAAAGCTTTGGACCTTATTGTTAGACAAGGGAAAGCACTTTACATAGGAATTTCTAATTATAAAGAGGAAGAGGCCAAACAAGCCATAGCCCTACTCAAAGATTTAGGCACACCTTGTTTGATTCATCAACCTAAGTATTCTATGTTGGAAAGAGAGATAGAGGGAGGGCTACTAGATACCTTGCAAAAAGAAGGAGTAGGGTGTATTGCTTTTTCACCTTTAGCAGGGGGCAAATTAACGGGAAGATACTTAGAAGGCATCCCAAAAGATTCAAGAGCCGCTAGTTCCAGCCCATTTTTAAGTACAAAGGACATTACTTCAGAGCTGATTACTAAATTGCAGAAACTCAATGCCATTGCTACTCGCAGAGGACAAAGCTTAGCACAAATGTGCTTAGCCTGGGTGCTACGCCAACAAGGCATAACCTCTGTCCTTATTGGAGCCAGCAAAGTAAGTCAGATTGAGAACTGCGTAGAAGCTCTTAAAAATAGAAAGTTTACAAAAGAAGAATTACAAGCTATTGAAATAATTTTAAGTAAAAACAAAAGGGACCAGAAGGAGCACTAAAGGGAGAGCTAGCTCTCCCTTTAGTGGTTTACTTCAGTCCCTTTATTTGATTTATTTGAGAGCGTGAATTAAATTAACCATTTCTATGGCACTCACAGCACAGTCGAAGCCTTTGTTGCCTGCTTTGCTGCCAGCTCGTTCAATGGCTTGTTCGATGTTTTCTGTTGTAAGGATCCCAAATAAGACGGGGAGGCCCTCGGTGAGTGAAACATGGGCAATGCCTTTTGACACTTCACTGCAGACATAATCATAGTGGCTCGTGCTGCCACGGATGACGGCTCCAAGGCAAATGATGGCATCGTATTTTTTGGTTTTGGCCATTTTAGATGCGATGAGTGGGATTTCAAAAGCACCTGGAACCCATGCCACATCAATGTTTTCATCTGGAACCTCATGCCTTTTTAAACCATCTAGTGCGCCAGCAAGGAGTTTGGAAGTAATAAATTCATTAAATCGTGCGGCAACAATGCCTATTTTAATCTCTTTGGATACAAGCTTACCTTCAAATACATTCATCATAAAATCTCCTTTAATAGTTTAGAATATGTCCCATTTTAGATTGCTTTGTTTTAAGATAAAACAAATCATGGGCTGTTGCGTTCATTTGGAGTGGAACCCGTTCAATGATTTCCATACCGAAGTCTGAGAGCTGATAGACCTTGTCGGGATTATTGGTTAAGAGGCGCAAAGTCTTAGCCCCTAAATCGTTAAGGATTTGAGCACCAATAAAATAGTCCCGTAGGTCCCCTTCAAAGCCTAAGGCTAGATTTGCTTCAAGGGTATCCATTCCTTTATCTTGCAGCTCATAGGCACGTAATTTGTTGATAAGACCTATGCCACGCCCTTCCTGGCGCATATAAAGCAGAATACCCCGTCCTTCACCTTTGATTTGTGTCATAGCTGCTGCAAATTGCTGGCCACAATCACAGCGTAAGGAGCCAAAAGCATCCCCTGTTAGACACTCGGAGTGAACACGGCACAAGAGATTATTACCATCACCTATATCTCCCTTAACAAGAGCCACATGATGCTCACCATTGAGTTTGTTTACATAGCCATAGGCCGTAAATAGACCATATTTGGTGGGCATTTTTGTTACAGCTGTCAGCTCCACCAGCTTCTCATATCTCTTGCGATAATTTTGTAGCGCCTTGATGGTAATGAATTTCAAATCCCACTTTTGGGCCAGTTTGATTAATTCAGGGAGTCGCATCATTTTTCCATCCTCTCCCATGATTTCACAGCACAAGCCACACTCCTTTAAGTGAGCCAGCCTCAGTAAATCCACCGTTGCCTCTGTATGACCACCACGTTCAAGGACACCATTTGGCCTAGCAGCTAATGGGAACATATGACCAGGGCGACGAAAGTCCTGGGGGCTAACAGTTTCACTGGTACAAGCCCTGGCAGTAAGGGCCCTCTCTTCGGCAGAGATGCCTGTTGTTGTTTGGATATGGTCAATAGAAACAGTAAAAGCTGTTCCATGATTGTCGGTGTTGGTATCTACCATTTGTGGGAGCTGGAGTTTTTGGCAGAGCGCTACACTCATAGGCATACAAATGAGTCCTTTGCCATGTACAGCCATAAAATTTACGTTTTCTGTGGTAGCAAACTCTGCAGCACAGATAAAATCCCCTTCATTTTCTCTATTTTCATCATCCGTTACTAAAATGATTTTTCCTTGACGCAAATCATCAAGGGCTTCTTTAATTGTATTAAACTGAAACATAATACCTCCTATTAGTGGACTCCTGTAAGAGACGCTTTTAGTTCGTCTAAGGGTTTAGGAGAGAGTCCAAGATATTTTTTAATATATTTTCCGATACAATCATTTTCTAAGTTTAAGGTATCCCCCACTCGCCTTTGAGACAAGGTGGTATGCTTGACGGTATGTGGGATAATAGAAACGCTAAAATCTGTACTGGATACAGTAGCTACAGTTAAACTAATGCCATCAATGGCGATAGAACCCTTTTCCACAATGCCACTTAAGATTTCTGGTGTTGTACGGAGGGTATACCAAATAGCATTTTCATCGGGGCGAATCGAACGAATGACACCTACCCCATCAATATGGCCAGTGACCATATGCCCACCAAAGCGCCCATTAGCAGCAAGGGCTCTTTCTATGTTAACCTGAGCACCAGAATGAAGTCTGCCAAGGGAAGAACGACTCATTGTCTCAGGCATAACATCTACTGTAAATTCAGAAGCGGTAAAGGAGGTAACAGTGAGGCAGATGCCGTTCACTGCTATGCTATCTCCTTCTTTGACGTCTTCTAGTATATGGGGGGCATGAATAGCCAAAAGAGCAGAATGAGCTGTTTTTTTAATGGAGCGTACAGTTCCTATTTCTTCAAT
>JAEYNQ010000087.1 GCA_023412455.1 Bacillota bacterium | reverse complement strand
CCTTCATATACTGTTTTCATAATTCCTACATGAATGGGTTCTTGAAACCATCCTAAGTCCATATAAAAGTGTGTGACATACTCAAAATTATTTCTATATTGTTCAGGTATGCAGGTATAGTTTGGGATAATGACTCTTACATCATATTTATCCGAATTAAACATCTTAGGCAAAGTTCCAACTACATCTGCTAAGCCTCCTGTTTTAATGAAGGGAACACACTCCGAAGCTACAAATAGTATTTTTTTCATATGCTTTCTCCTTTGATTTGTCGGATTTTTTTCACTTATTATATTTTAATATAATTCCCTATTTTTTACAAGCTGTATCCTATTTTCTATTTAATTTTGTCAGTTATAGGCAAAAATCACCTCTTATTAAGCTACTCATACATATTTTTTTGCCAACTATTTTTACTAAGTTGCTGTTCTATCCACCACATAGCCATTCCATATAGTACTATAATCATGACTGCTACAACCAACAAATAGCTATTATGCCATACTTCAAAATAAATGCCTTTTCCTTCACAATATAAATACTTAAATAAAATAACTCCCGTTACCCCCATTCCTATTCCTAGTACTGCTCCCAGTAACAGAATGATGCCATAATACCACCATAGTTGTTTCTTAATGGTTATATAGGGATATCCAATTAATCTTAATAATGTTATCTCTCCTAGTCTTTGCCCTAGCTCATTACTTAATAAGTTGAGCATAATGGCTAAAAGGCTTATAAAAAATATGCCTACCACAGCTATGCCTAATAAAAGCATATTCCTACTTAAGGTCTTTGCAAAAAGTTGCCCCTCTGTATGATAATTAATAGCTGTTGACCTTTTTAAAACATCCATTATTTGTGGTTCTATCTTCTCCTTCTGATTTTCCTCATAAACTACTAAATAACCTTGTGTAGGTTTGTTTTTTATACCTATATAAATATTGGCATTTCCTTTAATCAATCCACAAATTTGATAGTTATTATCTAATGCTTCATCCCTATAGTCTTTTCCAATCCAATCTCCCATTTGAGCATCATAAGATTTTAAGGTTTCTTTTGTCACCAAAATTTGATTTTCTCTAGAAGGTAATTCCCCTTCTATTAGTATAACCCCTAATTTTCGCATAAAATACTCTAGCTCATTTGGTTTAACTTGAACAAAAGGTGTTCCATTTATGTTAAAAAACAACATACATGTCCTCATATCAAAATAATTACTTTCAAATACATCAACTTCCCCTTGTAATGGTATAAGTACATTTTTCTCTAATTCCCATTTTTCATCATCTGTTACTTCTCCGTCTATTAAGGCCATCTGCTTTAGATTATAACCTAAACCATATTCCATTCCTTCCACAATGTTGTATCCCATACTCAGTAAAAAAACAAGCAATCCAATTTGCAAAGTTAAGATCGTTAAAAGGGGTATACTTTGTTTCAAAGTATACCTCCATTTCCCCTTAATTTCCACCTTTCATTCCTCCTAATTCACCTTCTCGTAGGTAAAGAATTTCATCTGCCATGGTTACCTTGGTTTCATCATGGGTCACAAATAAAATCGTCGTTTTCTTTCTAACTTCTTCTATTAACGCCATGACAATATCTGCAGCACCATGATCTAGTGAAGCTGTAATCTCATCTGCAAAGAGTACTTTAGGTTCATTAATAAGTGCCCTAGCCACAGCTACTCTTTGACATTGTCCGCCACTTAATTCATAGGGCTTCTTCTTCATTTGTTTTTCTAAGCCCAATCGTACTAAAAGCTCTTTTGCCTTTTCTACATCTTTAAACTTTTTGGAGTTAAGAGGAACTAAGGTGTTATGTAAAACATCCATATAAGGAATTAATAAATGTTTTTGAAAAACAAACCCAAACTCCCTTAGCCGAATAGCTGCTAAGAATTCTTCCTCTAACTCAGATAAAACTTGTCCTTTATAATAAATTCTCCCACTTGTAGGTTTTTGGATACCACCTAGCAAATAAAGCAGTGAACTTTTCCCACTTCCTGAAGGGCCTAATATCCCATAAAATTTGTTTGCTTTAATTTCTAAATTAATATGATTAAGTGCGCAGGTATTATCTTGTTTATCTAGGTCATATACTAGACTTACATTTTCCATCTTAAACATAACTTAATATCCCCTCTGAACAAGTGTGACTTGAGTTGTTGTTGTTAATAAAATCCAAGTTGGAATCAGTGAAAAAACCATCATAAAAAAAGGTATAATCAATAGAAGTTTTAAAACACATAAGCTCAATTGAAATGGGATGTATCCATTTGGCAAAGCTACAAAAATATTAAATCCACTAATAATCAATTGAATCATTATGATTGCCAAAATAGTAGCCAGTACTGTACATATTAATATTTCCTTTGTCATCCTGATGATTAATGTTTGATTACTATAACCTATAGCACTTAAAATCCCCACTTCTCTCCTTCTTGCTAAGTAATGTATATATGTCAAAACACCTGTTGTCATAGCTACTCCTAATGTCATGACCACCATAATAATATTAAAAGTCTGCTCTAATGTTCTATTATCATATATATTCTCCTTTTTTAAACTTTCCAAATCCTCATACATGATTCCTTGAGGTAATATATTTCTTATTGCCTGATTCATTTGATCTACTTGACCTTCCTTTGCTAAAATCAAGTAATGATGACCCCTATCCTCAATAGCTGTAGGGCAAAAACCTATTGGTAATATACTTTCAAAAGAAGCTTGATAAGTAATCGCATCTTCTTCTATAATCTTATCGCCTATTTTTAACCCCCCATTTTTGACTAAACGTCTACTTAGTAGAGCTTCACGTTGATTATTGGGCGGAATTTGATTGACATCATAGTCAGGTACTAACTGACTCATGATTTTTACAATACCCTCTCTATCTAGAAAGTAAGTCATACTATCCATATTGCTTAGAAATCCTTGAAAACCTTGATAATAACTTTCATAAGGGTAAATACCCTCCACACTATCTAATGCCTTAATACTGCAGAGAAGATCTTCTCCTATAGCTTGATCCCTACTATAAAGAAACGAGTAATATTGATGCTTAATGCTCCATACATCCAGTTCATCCTTTTGGTTATTAATAATGACCTTGGTTACACCTAATAAAATAATACATAGTGCTACACTTGTAATATATCTTAAAATCACGCTATAATTCCCCTTACAATATGTACTGTAACTTAAGGGCTTATGCATATACTCCCTCCTCTCTAGAAAATCTCTTTTAAAAGATTGGCTACTTCTACTCTATTATCCGTTTGAGTTTTAGCATAAATATTAGAGACATAATTTTTCACCGTTCCCTCTGAGATATAAAGAGTTTTAGCAATTTGTTTATTATTAAAACCATCTTTTATCATTTCTGCTACTTGTAATTCTCTCTCAGTAAAATCATAAGGATTTTCTTTTTTCTTTTGCGCCTCTGCACTATAAAGGTTCTTAGCTAATACTTCTGCTACTTTCTGAGGCATCATAAAACGCCCCTCATAAACCTCCTTTACACATTCAGCTAGCTTATCATATGGAATATCTTTAAATAAATACCCACTTGCTCCATAAGCCATTGCTTGCAAAATATATTCTTCATCCTCAAAGGTTGTTAGCATCACTACCTTAGTTGTACTTCCACTAGCTTTAAGTTCCTTAACTGTTTCTACCCCATTCATCTCAGGCATACGAATATCTAAAAGTAATACATCTATTTTATTGCCTTTGCAAATCTCCAAAGCTTCAAGCCCATTTTTCCCTGTAGCTACTACTCGAATTGCTTCATAAGTACTTAAAATCCTTTCCAATCCATCTCTCATTAATTCTTGGTCATCTACAATAGCTATTTGTATCATCTATCTCCCCCCCTCTCCTCTATTAATGGAATTTGTGCCTGCACTGTAAACCCTTCCTCTTTATAACTTTCAAATTGAATACTCCCACCTAGTGCTTCTACTCTTTCTCTCATAGCACTTAAACCAAAGCCTTGTTTAAA
>JAEYNQ010000072.1 GCA_023412455.1 Bacillota bacterium | reverse complement strand
TCCCCATTCGGATATCTTGGGATCAAAGTTTATTTGCAACTCCCCCAAGCTTTTCGCAGCTTATCACGTCCTTCATCGGCTCTCGGTGCCAAGGCATCCACTCTACGCTCTTAGTAGCTTGACCTATTCTTGACTAGCACGCTTTTGGTGCTAGTATAGAGCCAGTTAACGAAACAAGTGTTCTTCTTGTTGAGTTTACTGGCTCTCACCCCCTTGTGGGGTTTAGAAAAGCAGCAAAAACCTCAAGAGAACTTGTATTAACTTTCTCTTTTGTCATTTGTGCCTTGTTTAAGTTGTTCAAGTTAACTTTAAGTTAGCTTCAACACTTTACAAAGAATATTTGTTTATACTCTTTCGAGTATTATGAAACTCTAACATTTGCCTAAAGGCAAAAGTAAGACTTTCACTATCGGTTAAATTGTAGATTTAAAACCAACAGAATGATCTGTTTGTTACCCTGACAACTTATCGTTATCATTAGGCGCTAAAAATGAATTTTAGCTTGCTAGCTAAGCTAGCATTTTGAAGTTTAAATCTATCATTTCGTAGTATTTGTTTTTCAAAGTACAAGTTATAGTTCACATCTCATAAAGATGTTTTCTATTTGTCTGCTGTTTGCCAGCGACTTTTACAATGATACACTAATACATTACATATGTCAACACTTTTTATAAATACATTTTAATATTTTCTAAACCAGAAGTAGGAGATATGCATATGCTAGTACAGCATACTGTTATAGCTTTATTTGTTGAATGTCCTCTTTTGATAAACCAGTTGCTGCCTGAATGGTTTCTAACGGTAGGCCTAGTGCTAACATTCTTTTAGTAATTTCATATTTTCCTTCTTTTATTCCTTCTTTTATTCCTTCTTCTCTACCTTCTTCCCTTCCTTCTTCAAACTTCTCCCTATCTCGTTCTAAAAGTGTCATATACTCTACCTCCATTCTTTGATCTTGCTTAATTGATATTACCTTTTGATGAAGTTCCTTTACTAGAGTACTCTTTACATGTTGTACATATTCGTCAGTAGAATTTTGTACGTATCCTAAGAACTCTAGCATCTCTTCATCTACATCATTTATCATTCCCATCGTATTTAGAAATACCTTATAGGTTTCATCCTCTAATAAAATGCTTGTATCTTGTATGCACCTATTACTAAAAGTATAAATATGCCGTCCTCTCCCAAAAGGATCAAATGTACAAATAAAAATAACAAAGCTTTTTTTTAGTTTCTTGTAGTCTTCTCCCTTAGAAATGAGATCTAAATCGATATTCCCTTGATAATATCTACTTCTCTTGGCTAAATTTTTATAGCCCCCTCTTTGCATCTCCACATTATAGATTGTACCATGCTCATCATGTACATAAATATCTAAACGTATACCTTTACTCTCTAAAAGTAAATCAATAGTCTTTTGATTTTGGGGTATTTCCACTCTTTGTATCTTGATATTTAAAATTTTTTCTAATACTTTTTTGCATACTTCTTTATCTGTCATTACTTTAGCAAAAAGGAAATCATCCTCTAGGTTAAGTTCTTGAATTGTCTTGTTCACTTACTTCTCCTTATAATCTTACGTTAATGTAATTTAATTATACCCTATTTTAAGGCTATAATAAACTTCCTTTCACAAACACATTCCCTGAGATAGCTAATAACCTTGGTACTCATTATACTTTCAAATATAATTTCCTATAAAAACAGCACCTACTAAGTATCCTTTGATACATAGTAAGTGCTGCGTAAAAACCGTACGTGCCCTATTAAGGCATACGACTCCCCATAGTAACATCCCATCCATTCCCCATAACATTCTTGTTATAGTAGGTGTTAGTAGAGGATGATACTCTATAATAATTGTAGTGTCCTCTTAGTTTACAGTTAATTAATGAGTGGATCTTTCTTAGCCGTCATATAAGTCTGTACTGCTTGCTCTATTATCTTTACGGCTTGATAACATATTTCCACATCTTCTTTAGTGGCTGTGAAAAAGCTATCCCCTGGATACCTTGTCTCATAATAATATCCCTGAAGTAAATAAGCTTGTTTGCTATTAATGGAAAAATCAGGGAGCTGTTCTTCAATAAAGCGTATAAGCTTTCTAATATTATGGGTCTTTAAGCATTCTATTACTATTTCCTTTTCTGCATCAAGACAGTACGTCTCCACAATATACTTGAGAAACTTTTCTCCAGCTTGCTGGCATTGCACAGTTGTCTGATTATAATATTTGGACTTTAATGCCACTTCTTCAATGTATTCTAGATCATTTTTGGCAATAGAATAATAATTATTTTTAATCACTTAGATATCCTCCTTTTCCCACAGAATCATTTCATCCTCTTTGATTATTTCCATAAAGCTAGTCTGCCGTTCTAATCTTTGCTGAGTGGTAGTAAAAATCAAATCGCCACTCACTCCATTGTATTCGTCACAAATATCACATACTATTTGATGTCTTAAACTTCTATCCTCAATAGGTGAGCTTGTCACAATCATCCAATCCACATCGCTCGTTGCCTTGACCTTACCTCTGGCACAACTACCAAATAAAATAATCTGCTGTAAGTCCTGTAATTCACAAGAAAGTATGTATGCTAAGTCATGCTGAATTTTATTCATAAATTTTTGTGGCAAATGAAGAGCATTAAGCTTTTCACTAACTATATCCTCTATCTTCATGAACTCACCCCTTACTCTATATGTAGTATACCCATTTTTATATAGAATAACAAATACTATGCATTAATCTCTATTAACCACTCCAATAGTATATTTTTAATTGATTAGAATT
>JAEYNQ010000232.1 GCA_023412455.1 Bacillota bacterium | reverse complement strand
TGATAAATAGGGCAATAGCTTCTTCAAGGGCTTCAACGCCATCTTCAAATTGTTCTTCAGCTAAACCTAATGTATTCCATGCTTGCTCTAAAGCATAAAACCCTAATTCCCACTGTCCCAGGGCTTTGGTTTTTAAATAGTCGCATTCCTTACATTTACAAGGATAATTCTGGCAGCAGCTACAAGGTTGATGACCTGGTCTCTTATACCCCTCACTATCGTATTTATCTTCTTTATCATCCTCATTTACGTAGTAACCTTCTTTTACATTAGCCTTTGAAAGCGCACCTAGCTCATCTCCCAATGCCTTTAAGTTCGCAAAAGCTGCTTTTGCTTGTTGCAATTGGACTTCAATTTGGTTAGCTAATTCCTCTCTACTTTCAAATACTTGTTTTCCCATAAAACCATCCCTTCTTTTAACAGATTAAGGCGCTATGTCCTGTTATAATATATTCAGTAAGAAAAGCCTTGTTACTCGTTTTTGTCGAATTATATTATTTTTCTTCTCTTACTATAACTAGTCCTCCTACTACCTTTACCCCTGCCTCAGGGTGGGTTGATTTTTATCCTCCTCTGATAAGACTAAAATGCCGTGGGCAAAGCACAGTTGCATCTTATTCGTTTAGGATAAAATAAAGCCTTCCCATTTACCAAACGTAGGAAAATCTTTTTGGATGTCCACAGTAACATCAATTAACTCTCCCCTCACAGCCATTACCAGCTTTCCCTGAGGACTTATACGTTGGAAATGAAGACCTCTTAATACATTTTTTTAGAGCAGAAAAACTTGTCTAAACTTATAGATTCTCACTTCAAAATAGCAAGAATAATTAAAACTAATTTACTTCATTTTGGTATACTATGATGTATTGGCATGGCATCAATGGAAAGGAGGCAAAAAAATGACAAATAACAGTATTAAAAATGTGACATCAGTTATTGATTATATTGAAGAACATTTAACTGAAAAAATGGATTTGGATAGTGTAGCCAACGCCGTTCATTATTCAAAGCACCATCTCCATCGCCTATTCACCAACACTATTGGGCTTACCATTGGCGAGTATGTTCAGCGCAGAAAACTAACTGAAGCCGCAATGTTATTGGTTTTTTCAAACAAGCCAATCCTTGATATTGCTTTAATTGCGGGATACGAAAGCCAACAGGCGTTTACAAATATTTTTACCGCAATGTATAAGCAGTCTCCCAGAAAGTATCGAAATAATGAAAAATTTTATCCACTGCAAGCAAAATTTGAATTTGAGGAAGGGTACGACATGCTTGATAATGAAGAAAATATCCAATGGGATATTGATTATGCCTCAGAAGAGGACATCCCTTGTTGGATGGTTTTGGTTCGGCTCGTCATTGATGGCTTTCCAAATCTTGATGAAGAGGAATATATACAGGTATTAAAACAACGTATCAAGACTAAACAAGCATTAATATTGAAAATCAATGAGGTTGCTATTGGAGCCATGCTTTTCTCATACAAAACTGGAAGTATTGATTTTATGGGGACCCACCCACTTTACCGTAAAAAAGGGATTCCTCAAGCCTTTCTTGATAAGGTAATGAGCGACTTACTAAAAGGAAAGAAAATTAGTATTACTACCTATAGAGATGGTGATAAAGCGGATACTGGACATCGTAAAGCGATTATGGACTTGGGCTTTGCGGAGGCCGAGTTACTCGTCGAGTTTGGTTATCCTACACAACGATTTGTTTTACCAAAGGAGAAAATAAATGAGTACAAAACAGAAACTTAACAGGCACAGTCAAGATGCTTCTGACCAAGATCTAAATAGAGGCATTCCTTTCCCAGATGAAATACTCCATCTTGAAGAAATAAATTATAAACTGAACGATGCATTAAAAAAGGCGAATTCTGATGTTCATCGACTTGATGAAGAGTATATGGATTTTAAACGCTATATGGTACAAAACCGTGGTGAAATAGACCCCCACGAAATGTTCCAAAATGAATTAGCATTAAACCGGATTGATAATTCCGGAGCATTTGCTCTAGGCATACAAGATAAAATTGCTAAATTAAGAGAGTCTCCTTATTTTTCTCGCATAGACTTTCAGGAAGCTAACACCACCCAATCAATAGCTTACTACATCGGCCGATTCTCATTCAGTTATGAAAATGAATTGCTGATATTCGATTGGCGTGCACCTATTGCCAGTATGTTTTATGATTATGAGATTGGTCCAGCAGCCTTTGACGCTCCCCAAGGGAAAATAGAAGGCACTTTAACGCGCAAACGACAATACAAAATCAAAGGTGGCAAACTAGAATATGCTCTTGAAAGCTCTGTCAACATCCAAGATGATATTCTACAGCAGGAGTTGAGTCATACTTCTGATGAAAAGATGAAATCCATTATCTCCACTATTCAGAAGGATCAAAATCAAATTATTAGAAACGAAAAAGCAGGTACACTTATTATTCAGGGAGTTGCCGGTTCAGGGAAAACCTCTATCGCCCTTCATCGCATTGCTTTTTTACTTTATCGTTTTAAAAACAGATTATCAGCAAAAAATGTAACCATACTGTCACCAAACAAGGTTTTCGGGGATTATATTTCAAATGTTTTACCGGAGCTTGGTGAAGAGCCTATATATGAACTAAGCTTTGTGGATATTGCCAAAGTGCAATTAGAAAATGTCGTTGATTTTGAAGAAGACAAAGACCCCATAGAAACAAATGACTGCTCATGGGCCGAACGTGTGCGCTTTAAGTCTACGTTGAATTTTGTGAAACAAATGGATAGCTTCATTACCCAAATGCCCACCATGGTTTTTGAACCTACTGACTATACTTACGGGCGTTTCACTACTAAGGCAGATACAATAAGGGCACGTTTTGATGCTTATAGCAAATATCCTATTAAACGGCGTTTACAGATGATAGCAGATGATATTTTTGATCGCTTTGAAACGGATAATTACATGGAAGAAGATATACCAAAGAGCAGAACCATTCTAAATAGTTTAAATAAAATGTTAAAGATAAAAAATACACTGTCCCTTTATAAAGAATTCTATAAGCATATTGGGAAGCCAGACATGCTTGTCATGACTGGGAAGAAAACTTTAGAGTGGACTGATGTTTTTCCCTTTATGTATCTTCATGCCGCATACGAGGGACTAAAGACAAGTAGTATAACCCAACATTTGGTTATTGATGAAATGCAGGATTATACCCCTATCCAATATGCAGTAATCAATATCGTCTTTAAATGTCAAAAAACCATTTTGGGTGATTTTGGCCAATTTATCAATCCCAATCACTTGCATACATTAGACGATATGCGACAACTATATGATAATGCTGAATTTGTTCAATTATTAAAAAGCTACCGTTCTACCTATGAGATCATCTCCTTTGCCATGCAGATTAAGTGTACAGGAACGATAGAAGCCATAGAACGTCATGGAGAACCCCCTATGCTAATTAAATGTCAGAATAAAAGTGACGAACTTATATGTATAAAAAGTGGCATTGAGGCCTTTAAGCGAACAGCCTATTCTTCTCTTGGAATCATTACAAAAACCAATCATGATGCAAAATGGCTTTATGACGAGTTGAGGGGGACTTATGATATTCATTTGATTTCACCAGAAAGCACGCATTTTGTAAATGGAATATCTATCACATCTATACAGATGTCAAAGGGATTGGAATTTGATGAAGTTATACTCCCTTATGTGGACAAGGCTACTTATTTTACCCAATATGACCGAAACTTGCTCTATATTGCCTGTACACGAGCTATGCATCGATTGACGCTTTTGTATACAGACGAAGTATCTCCTCTATTAGGATAAGTACGATACAATTAAAAAAAATTTGCAGATTAGCTATAAAAATTGATCAAACCATTATCGACCACTAGATGAAACACCCCCTAAATTAGCTCTGGGGTGTTTCTTGCTCTGCCTTCATATCATAAGATAATCTAAGTCGTTCATATATGGAGAGGCGGGGGGATTATGACGTATTCGAGGAAAAACAAAAAGAGTTTGCAAAAATCATACGCTACAAGCAAGCAGTTTGGCAGGATTAGAAAGATGGAGAAATTTCACATAGGGACTATCACCCTATACGAAAAGATTACGATCATCAGATAGAGGCGCCTACACAAGTGATTGAAACCCTTAGCACAGAAAAGGAAGAGCTGGAAAATAGCATTGATGTGAAGACTCCTTTTTAACAGTTTAAATTAGTTTCAGAACGTTCAGAAACTTATAAGAAATGTGCTATTAAGTCTTAATACGTCTTAATTTCCACTCTTTTTCTATCTCTTTTGACACTTATTTAGGCTATAAAAACTTTTAATTGTACTATAAAAAACTAAAAACATACCTTCCAGGTCTCTTACTTTAAAGAAAAAAAGTGAGACTTTGTACTTCGTCTCACTTTATCATTCACTTATTCAAACCTTTTGTTAGCCTATAACTTTTCTAAAGTTCTGCTTCTTTCTTATTCATCTCACGCTTCTTCTTAGTCATTAGGCCACCAATTCTACCTGTCTCTTTGGCTGATAAGCTTTTCCAGCCCCCTTCCTGTACTTTATTTAAAAGTCCTAATTCTTCTGCAATCTCAAGCTTCATCTTTTCATCTGGAGATAAGGCATCAAATAATTTCTCCTTATTCTTACCTTGGTTTTCTATTTTGTTTTTCATGAATTTGTTCTCCTCTTTTTGGAATTTTTTAGAGTATGTATCAGAAAAACAAATTTTATACACTAGGCCCCTATTTCTCCTATTTCCTTGTGTACAAAGTCCATATTTACCCACTTTTTAGCCCGCCATCTCATCAACATAAGAAGCCCTCTAAGCCATTCATCCATTGCAAGGGCTATCCATATGCCCACTAGCCCTAGACCACAACCTATTCCAAGTACCCAGGCTAGACCTACCCCTACTACCCACATGGAACAAATGCCTACTTGTACGGGGAATTTTACATCACCTGCTGCCCTTAGGGCGTCAATCACTACTAAGTTAAAAGCCCTTCCTGGTTCTAAAAACACATCTACCAATAAAATACTCATCCCGAGTATAATAACTTCCCTATTCTCTGTAAAAAATCCTAAAATACTTTGTCCACTTAGATAAAAAATCCCACTAAAGCCTACGGAAAGCAGTACCCCTATTTTAAGTGAACTGAGGCAAAGCTTATAGGCATCTTCCTTCTTGTTATTCCCCACTAAATGTCCTATACAAATAGCTGTTCCTTGGGCAATAGCATATGCAAACAAACTAGAAAAATAAGCAATGGTCATAATATAGGCTCTAGTGGTAAGGGCTGTATCACTAATGGCATTAATAAAATAAATCAGTACCAGTTGAGAGCCTTGCCAAGAAAGCTGCTCTAAAGCAGAAGGAATGCCTACCTTTAATATCTTACCTAAAACGTCATAAGGAAAGGGAAAGAGTTCTCGCCATTTAAAATCCTTAAGTACCTTTTTAAAAAGAAATAGGCACATCACTAAAACACTTACTACGCGGCTAATGCTCGTGGAAAGAGCTGCCCCTGAAGCGCCTAGGCTAGGAAAACCTGCTTTCCCAAAAATCAAAAAGTAATTTCCTATAATATTGAGTCCATTCATTGCCACAGAAATACACATACTGGTCC
>JAEYNQ010000026.1 GCA_023412455.1 Bacillota bacterium | reverse complement strand
TCATTGAGGATGTGGATGGAGTTTTGGGTACTAAAGAGGCAATTGTAAAATGTATTACTCATGAGTATGATAGTAGTCTTTTTGATATAAAATACGATAAAGAATATAAAGCAATTGGTATTTCATGTAATATTGATAAACAGTACACTTATCTTGTGATGGATGAAAGTACAGATTGTTATTTCTATCCAAATCATTTTTTTGAAATAGTTGAGGATAGAGATGACATACTTAATAAGGAAAATGGTATTTATGTATATGATAAAAGTCTATTTTTTGACTAAACGGTATAGTCGCACTTACTTTAAATAGTAGGTGCTTTTCTTATGCCTAAAATAGAAAGGTGGTGATAGCATGTCGGGTAAAATCAAAGGAATTACTATTGAAATAGGTGGAGATACCAAGCCACTAGAGAAGGCTCTGAGTGATGTAAACAAGACCAGTAGAAACTTACAATCAGAGTTACGTGAAGTAGAAAAACTCCTAAAACTTGATCCTGGAAACACAGAGCTTATAGCCCAAAAGATGAAGCTTCTCCAAGAGCAAACTGCTAACACCACTGAAAAGCTAAAGCGTTTAGAAAATGCACAGGAGCAAGTAAATAGGCAATTTAGAGAAGGCAAAATTAATGATGAGCAATACAGAGCGTTTAATAGAGAAATAGAGCAGACTCGCATTCAGCTTAGACAGTTAGGAGAATCAGCTAATGACTCAGTTGATGAAATTGAAGAACTAGGAGAAGCCAGTGAAAAATCAGAAGGTAAGCTCTCTAAATTAGGCTCTATGGCAGGAAGTGCAGCTAAATCAATCGGTGGTATGGCAGTCAAAGGAACCGCTGCTACCTTAGTAGGCATTGGAACAGCAGCTACTGGTATTGGTGTTGCTGCTGTTAAAAGTGCAGATGATGCTCAGAAAGCTCTTAATAGTTTACAAGTACAAACTGGAGCAACGGATGCTGAGATGAAAAGCCTCGAAAAAGGTATGATGAGCATCTATCGCAATAACTTTGGAGAAAACTTCGAGGATATTGCAAACTCAATGGCTAACATTGCTCAGCAAACTAATATGACTGGTAAAGAGCTTGAAAATGCTACTACTAATGCTTTGATGCTAAGGGATAGCTTTGGCTTCGATGTATCAGAAACTACCCGCTCTGTTAACCAGATGATGAAAGAGTTCGGTATTTCAGCAGATGAAGCGTATACCTTAATTGCTCAAGGTGCTCAAGAAGGTCTTAATGCAAATGATGATCTCCTTGATACTATTAATGAGTATAGTGTGCATTTTCAGCAGTTAGGTTTAGATGCTGAGGACATGTTCAATATGTTAGAAAATGGATCTGAACAAGGTTCCTTTAGTATTGATAAATTAGGCGATGCAGTGAAAGAGTTTGGTATTCGAGTTAAAGATGGTAGTAAGACAACAACAGATGCATTTGATGCACTTGGCTTAGATAGTGAAGATCTAACTGCTCGTTTTTCAGAAGGTGGAGAAACAGCTTCTAAAGCGTTTGATGAAGTTATTAAAGCACTGATGGATTGTGATGATAAGGTGGTTCAAAATACAGCTGGTGTAGGACTTTTCGGTACCATGTGGGAAGATCTCGGCATTGAAGCTATTGGTGCTCTAACCAATGTAAATGGTGAATTTGATAAGTCAGCTGATACCTTAGCTAAAATTAATAAGATTAAGTACAATGACTTAGGAAGTGCTATTAGTGGTATAGGAAGGATTCTTCAAACAGACTTTCTTATTCCACTAGGTAAAGAAGTGTTACCTCTTCTTAGTGAGTTTGCTAATGCACTAAGTAAGGGCTTTAGTGGAGACACTTTAACAAGTTTTACGGCTTCTATTAATACCTTCGCTACAGGAATGGTTAATAAGCTAAATGATATATTACCGAATTTAATCAAGGTCATCAGTGATGTGCTTAGCGGATTAGCTACAGCCTTAGCAGATGTTATCCCTACAGTTTTACCATTACTTATGGATGGGGCATATCAGCTCATCAATGCATTGATTACAGTAATTCAAGAAAATGCGCCTGTCTTTGCTAGTTTGGCTGGTGAACTTATTACAGGCTTTGTTACTTTTCTTATGGAAACACTACCAACCTTAGCAGATGCAGCTTTACAAATAGTCATTACCCTCATAAATGCTTTATCAGAATCCCTTCCTACCTTAATTCCGGTTATGGTATAAGGGATTTTAAATTTAGTGCAATCCATTTTAGATAACTTACCTTCCTTTATAGATGCAGCTATCAACATGGTCTTAGCCTTAGTACAAGGTATTTTAAATACCTTACCCAAACTATTAGAACAAGCACCTGTTATTGTGAAGTGTTTGTGCGATAGTATCATTACCTCTATTCCTTTATTAATAGATTCAGCTGTTAAGTTAATTGAAGGGATTTCCACTTTTATTATTAATAACCTAGATAAAATTGTTCAAACAGCTGTAGAAGTCGTACTAGCACTCATTGCTGGCCTTCTCCAAGCTATTCCAAAACTAATGGAAGCTACACCTAAACTAGTCAATGCAATTATAGGGGTATTTAAGAATACTAACTGGGGTGAGGTAGGACTCAACTTGGTAAAAGGAATTGCTACAGGAATTGCAAATGGTGTAGGTTCTGTAGTACAAGCAGCTAAAGACATGGCTAACAGCGTATGGAATAGCATTACTGGTGCATTTGATATGCATTCCCCATCAAGACTTGCCATTAGGGTATTTCAAAAAGATTTTGTAGAAAAGGGTATTGGACAAGGTATTTTAAAAGGTATACCTGAAGTAGTAAGGAATACAAAGCAAATGAGTGAAAGCATTGTAGGAGCTATGCGAGCTATTCCTAGCATGGCTTTAAAAACACAGTTACAAGATGTATCTAGTAAAACCGTGGGGATGTCTGACACTTTAGCCTCTACAACCTCTCATTATGAAGATGGTGATATCATTATTCAGACCATGAATATCAACTCAAAGGAAAATGCTCAATACTTTGCCGAATATCTATATACCTTAAAGAAGAGTAGAAATAGAACTTTAGGAGTGATGACATGATTAAGCTCTATACAATAGATAACCTAACGGTTCCTTATGCCAGTATTCCTATTATAAATGGCAATGTAAGCGGAGAAAGAAATGGCTATCATAAGTTATCTTTTTCTATTTTAAGCAAATACCTTAAACAACAGAATATAGTCATTAACCAGAAAACCATCTTTCTAGTAGATGGTCTTTTTTATGTGTGCACAGATGCTATCAATAGTGACACAGAAAAGATTGAGCTAAGCTATAATGCAGAGCTTCTTCAGACTCAAATCTTAATGTTTAAGTTTATCGATACTCTAGAGCTAATAGGTACCTCTATCGTCGAAGTTTTATCACTGTTAGTGAATTCAACTATTTTAGAAGTAGGAGATTGTGATAATATTTCTGGCTTTGACTTTCAGATTAGTAAAAACAATGCCCAATATGCACTTAGTCAGCTTCTTGAAATCACTAAAACAGAGGTTACTTATAATGGGCTGAAAATCAATATTAAGAAAGCCAATTGGCAAGATGATATTAAAACTCTTACGAAAGGCTATGACTTCACTACTTTAGATGAAAGCACAGATGTATCAGATGTTATTACAAAACTTCGCTATAAAAACACAAAAGGTGATCTTAGTGGTTTTGTAGTAAGTACCTATTCCGATAAATATAGCTTCACTAGAGAAGGGTATCAAGAATTTGATGCAGATGACCTAGGAACTTTAAACACCTTAGCAGAAGAATATTTAGCTACTGTAGATAAACCTAGTTGTAGCATTTCTATAAGTATCCCTAAAGTTAGAAAACTTAACTTAAGCCTTTGTAAATTAGTTAAGCTTCACAACACCTTGCTCGATGAAGAACTCATTTATAAAGTAGTAGGTTACAACAAAAGTCTTACCACCACTGCAGATACTTATCAGCTAGGTCAACGTAAAAAGGACTTTACAGATATTGAGCAGCTCTTTAATGAGAAAACTCAAGAGGTCGTTCAAGAAGTAGTTCAAAATGTTATTGTTGAAGTCATTGAGCAAGAGGTCATTAGTGCCAATACAGCCCATATCCTCAATGCTTGGATTAGAGATTTAAATGTAGAGTTTCTTGAAACTAACTTTGAGGCTCTTGATGTAAGGCAACCTTATCCTAAAGATGGTCTTCGGAACTTTATTCGTATTAAAGAAGAACAAATGGAGTTTGTTACCCAAAGCTTAAGTGAAACAGAAGTTCAAGATTATCATAACAAGGATGGTGATCAGCTTTATTACACTGCAATAGATGACCATGTTCAGGCCTATAAATATTTTACGATTACTCCACCTACTAGCATCTATCAAGGCTTAACAGAAGCACAGGTTGATAAGTTTAAAGTTAAAACAAGAAAGATTTTAAGCGAAAGCATAAAAGCTACCTTTACCTTTGGACTTATTGGCGACACTCAATATCCATTAATGAGATGGGGTGTTGGTACAGATCCAAGTGGTGGTACGGATAAAGGCAAAGGTTTTATCTATAAGGAACTAGATGGTTTAGTGCTCAAATACATTACAAGAAAAGGAACTGTTCATCAAATTAAGCTAGGAGAGAATGGCATAGAAGGTATAGAGGCAGGTGGAGGAAAAACAATTATTCAAAATATCAATATGGGTGGCCTCATAGAGATACCTGGCGTCGCTCTTACAAAAGCTTCTTTTAGTGAGAGTGGTGTTTCATTAGAACATGGTGAAACAAAAACGGTCTTTACTTGGACTAAAGATAGTCAAGGAAGAATCACCACACTTTATAATTCACAAACTGGTTTAACTATTCCTGTAAGCTGGAGTTAGAGGGGGGAATTAGGAGTATGCAAGACTTTGATATAGGATTTCTAAGTACACTGATGTCCTTCGGTATCTCAAGTGGAGAATCAAGCAATGGTTTACCAGATATGAGTACATTACTGTTTGTTAACTGTGCCTATTATAGTGGTGATTTAGGAGAAGGCTCTAATTACCTAAGTGCTGATAGTTATGTTCCTATATTCAGTAGTGGTTTTAGTTATGTTCCTAAAAAAGGCGGCATTGTCATGATGGGTGCCTATCAGTTAGAAGATCCTGACGATTATAGTGGTGAAACTCCTATGGCCATGTTAAAGATTACTGCTGATAGTCAAGTAATATTCGAAGGAGAGATAACTCAATACTTTCCATCTCCTATTGTAGGAAGAGTAAAGGGCTTTAGCTATCAAAGTTCTTTTAAAATAGAGGCCAAAAGGCTGAATCTAACAGATAGTATGGGATTACAACTTTATCAAACCATGATTATTGGGTATAGGTAGGTAAATGAAATGAATGATATATCATTTAAGAATGGCATACTCTGTGGTCTATTAGCCTCGGGTATTGGTATAGGAGGAGGTAGTAGTGACAATAAGCTTCCTTCACCTCAAGTATTAGAAATTATCAATCTAAGCTACTATGACAATGTGATTACTTATCTTAATGCAAATAGTTATACAACGTTACTATCTAGTAGTTTTAGTTATATGCCACATCAAGGGTATGTCATGATTAGTGGCTATGATTTGTATGATTTTGAAGGAGATGATTGGTGGTCTTCACCTGAGGCAACTATAAAAATCACAGTAGATGGTCAAGTTGTCTTTGAAGGTCAACCGTGGGAGATTTTTGAAGATGTAACAATCAATCCACCTTTAGTTTATCAATACCAATCCAGTTTTGATTTGGCAGCTAAAAGGCTTAATATGTCAGATGGTATGCAGCTACAACTACGAGAAACTATGGTTGTAGGACTTAAATAGAAAGGATTCAGAGGATGAATGATTTAATAGAGGGAATTAGAATAGCCATTGTAACAATAGGTGGTTTTATAGGAGGGATAATGGGTGGCTTTGATGGACTCATTTATTCATTAATAGTTTTTGTTCTGATAGATTATTTGACAGGGGTCATGGCTGCTATCGTAGACCGTCAACTTTCTAGTGAGATAGGTTTCAAAGGGATTTTTAAAAAGGTCAGTATCTTTATGCTAGTAGCAGTAGGACATATTATAGATTCAAAGCTACTAGGAACTGGCACGGCACTTAGGACAGCAATTATATTGTTCTATAGCTCTAATGAAGGAATTAGTATTTTAGAAAATGCAACACGCATGGGACTTCCTATTCCTAAGAAAATCAAGTCAGTATTAGAGCAACTTAAAAAGGACAGTGATGAGGATGAACATCCAGAATAACTATATAACAGTTAATCAATATTCTAGACCTAAGATAGCTATAAAAGCCGTTAAAGGAGTAGTAATTCACTGGGTGGCTAATCCTAATTCATCTGCTGAAGCTAATCGTAATTACTTTGACGGACTGAAAGTTGGTAAGAAAAATAGTAATAGTGGAATGATTTATGCCAGTGCTCATTATATTATAGGCCTTGATGGAGAGATTATTGGTTGCTTACCTGAAAATGAAATGGCTTACCATGCAAGTTCTGCTAATGGTACGCATCTGGGGATAGAGGTTTGCCACAAAGATTGGGAAGGACAATTTTCATCACCTACTTATGAAGCATTAGTAGAGCTTGCTGCTGATATTTGCAAGCGTTATAAACTTAATCCACTTACAGATGTTATTAGGCATTATGATGTAACAGGCAAAGATTGTCCTAAATATTATGTTTCGCACAATGAAGCATGGGTGCAGTTAAAGAATGATGTAAATAAGCGGCTAGAAAAAGAAGATATCACACAGATAACCATTCAGCTTAATGGAAAAGAAAAACAAGTGAGTGCTATTAATATAGAAGAAACTTATTACATTAAGCTTCGGGATTTAGCAGATGATCATATAGATATCGGGTATAGTAAAGAGAAAAAAATGCCTGTAATTACAATCAGATAGTTGATGATATTAGGAAGTGGCTCAATAAGTCACCCTAATTATTTATACTTGACTTTTTGCACCACAAGAGTGATTAATGTAGTAGCTTAAATGAAAGGGGTAAAAATAATGAAGGTTACTATATTACAACCAAGGGTTAAGCCAATCGTTAACAAGAAGGTTTGTGCTTATGTCAGAGTATCTACTAGTAGTAACTCACAAAAAGAGTCATTAGAAAACCAAACAACTTATTATCGAAATAAAATTGAAGCTAATCCAGACTATGAGTTTGTTGGAATCTTTGCAGATAGTGCTTATACGGGAACAAAAGATAGTAGACCAGGATTTCAACAAATGATGACTTACTGTAGAGAAGGAAAAATAGACCTTATTCTTACAAAGTCTATCTCTAGATTTGCAAGGAACACAACTATTGTTTTAGAATATGTAAGAGAACTAAAATTGTTGGATATAGAAATCCATTTTGAAAGAGAAAATATACAAACTTTATCTAAGGACGGTGAGCTGATGCTTGCTGTCCTTTCTTCATTTGCAGAAGAGGAAAGTAGAAGTGCAAGTGAAAATGTAAAATGGAGATTTAGGAAGAAGTTTGAGCAAGGAGAACTGCTTATTAACACAAAGCGCTTTTTAGGTTATGACAAAGATGAGTATGGTGATTTGGTAATTAATAGGAAAGAAGCTAAAATTGTATGCTACATTTTTGAAGCATATCTTAGTGGTAAAGGAACACATAAAATAGCCAAAGACTTAAATAAAAATAAAATCCCTACTGTTACAGGTGCAAAGTGGTATGACACAACAGTGCTTTCCATTTTAAAAAATGAGAAATATAAAGGGGATGCATGCCTTCAAAAGACTTATACACCTAATCATCTTACTAAGAAAAAGAAGAGAAACACTGGTGAGGTAGATTACTACTATATAGAAGATAATCACTCAGCTATTGTTTCAAGGCAAATGTGGGACGTAGTACAAATAAAGCTTAAAGAAAATAGAAGAAACAGGGACCATACACAGCCAAAGAATAAGTATTCAGGCCTGCTAATATGCAGTAAGTGTGGCTGCAACTTAAGAAAAAGAGTCTGGAATAGCGGTAAACCAATTCAAAAAGTAGTCTGGCAATGTAGCAATTATATTAAGAATGGAAAAGATGCTTGTTCGGGAACTTCTATTTCAGAAAAAGAACTGAACAAGCTTGCTATAAAAGAAGAAACCATTGTAGAGGAGCGTGTGATAAATGGCAAAAAGAATTACATTTATAGCAGGAAGGCAAAATGATGAGGTGGCAGAAACATCTCAGGCTGTTAATAAAACTAGGGTTGCTGCTTATTGTAGAGTTTCTACTGAGCAAGAAGAGCAGCTTAGTAGCTATGAAGCACAGGTTAGATATTACACCAATCATATTCAAAACAATAGCTTATATGAATTTGCGGGTATTTATGCTGATGAAGGAATAACAGCAACCAATACCAAAAAGCGTGATGAGTTTAAGCGTATGATAAAGGACTGCTGGGAGGGAAAAATAGATAGGATTATTACAAAGTCCATTTCACGTTTTGCAAGGAACACAGTTGACTGCTTGAACTATGTAAGAGAACTTAAAGAAATGGGAATAGGAATAACCTTTGAAAAGGAAAACATAGACACCTTAGATGCAAAAGGTGAAGTGCTTTTAACAATTCTAAGTTCACTTGCTCAAGAAGAGAGTCGGTCCATAAGTGAGAACTCTACTTGGGGCATTAGAAGGCGTTTTGAAGAGGGAAAAGTTGCTTTAAATCATAACAGGTTCTTAGGCTATGATAAAGATGAAAATGGGAACCTTATTATTAATGAAAAACAGGCCAAGATAGTAAGACGTATTTATACAGAGTTTCTAAATGGCAAAGGCACTACTCATATTGCTAGAGATTTAGAACAGGATAAGGTTAAAAGCTGCTCTGGAAACACCAAATGGTATGACAGTACCGTAAAGAGCATATTGCAAAATGAAAAGTATAAAGGAGATGCACTGCTTCAAAAGACTTATACGGTGGATTTTTTGAGTAAGAAAAGGGAAATAAATAATGGTGAGGTGCCACAGTACTATGTAGAAGAAAGCCATCCAGCTATCATAGACATTGAAACTTGGGAAGCTGTTCAGCTAGAGATGGAGATGCGTAAGAATTTTTGTGAAGAACATCAGATCAAGAAGTTAGATACTAGAATACCTTTTTGGGGCAAAGTGATATGCAGTGAGTGTGGATCTGCTTATAGTCGAAAGACCTGGATGCAGCCGGACGGAACTAAAAGAAAAGTGTGGATGTGTAGTAATAGGTATAAGGAAAAAGGAGTAAAGGGCTGTGAGAGTAAACACATTGACGAGGAAGTATTAAAGAAAGCATTTATTGAGGTGTTTAATACCTTGGTGAATAATAAACAGGATTTTTTAGAAAAATGGAGAGCTGGGTTAGAGGATAGTAATACATTAAAACAATATAGGCTGAATGAGTTTGTTGGGATATTAGATTATGGAGTAAAACAGGAACAATTTAATGAGGACCTATGTCTTAGAATGCTAGAACAAATAGAAGTGCTAGATGGCAAAGGAAAAATACGCATGACATTATTAGATGGTACAAGTATGGCATGTGAAAATACCAATTAAAAGTTTTGAAAACACTAACTGTATTTTAGCTATAAAATGAGCACTGTTTTTGTAATTAAACCTAAAATAGCGCTCATTTTATATTTTATGCACAATAACTACAAAATAGCCTACATATATAGTAGATTCTACAGAAAATAGTATTCATTGCTTTTTTAGACAAAATTTTCCTTTAAGTAATAATATAATTATTTTGAAAAAAATTATAAAGGGGAGTTGCTATTTGAAAACTAAAAAGAGAATTTTAGCCTATTTACTTACTTTAACACTAGCTATGGCATCATTGCCGACTCAATTA
The DNA here is from genome assembly GCA_023412455.1 of Bacillota bacterium. Taxonomy (GTDB): domain Bacteria; phylum Bacillota; class Clostridia; order Lachnospirales; family Cellulosilyticaceae; genus Sporanaerobium. The sequence continues at coordinate 521 of JAEYNQ010000026.1, read as the reverse complement.
TTTGCCAAAATAATAACAGATGTATCTTTGGGTACATCGAATACAGAGTATAAGTAAGCGTAAAATATCCCTGGACATAAGTAGAGTAGTCACAGGGATATTTTCTTTTTATTTGGTTTTCTTACTATAGCATTCTTGGGGTAAATCTGCCCAAGGTAGATATTTTTTCAAAAGACTAGGATCTTCTTTGAAGTTGATATTTGGTAATGACTCAAATATGTATTTGAGATAAGCAAATGGATTAAGGTTATTTGCCTTTGCTGTTTCTAAAATACTGTATGTAATGGCACTTGCCCGAGCACCTCGCTGAGTATTAGCGAAAAGGAAATTCTTGCGACCTATTACAAAGGGTTTTATACTTCGTTCCGCTCGATTATTAGAAATCTCACACCTACCATCAAGCAGATAGTTTTGAAGATACTTCCATTGATTTTTACTATAATAAACAGCTTTTCCCAATGCTGACTGTGGAAGAGGGTTAACTTTTTCAAGCCATGCTAAATAGGCGTCCCATTCTGGTT
>JAEYNQ010000228.1 GCA_023412455.1 Bacillota bacterium | reverse complement strand
CTTTATAAGTTGTTAACCAAGTCTGTACGCCGGGTTCTGTATCAAACAGTCATCTATCTACGCCAAGAGTTACCTCAAATGGCTCTAGCGACCTACCCAAAGACTAGCGAGCAGCTATATGTCTTTTGTACGGTCTTGCTCCAGGTGGGGTTTACAGGGCTCCCTTAGTCACCTAAGGGACGGTGAGCTCTTACCTCGCCTTTCCATCCTTACCTACGAAGTAGGCGGTTTATTTCTGTTGCACTATCCTTAAAGTTGCCTCCACTGGGTGTTATCCAGCACCTTGCTCTATGGAGCCCGGACGTTCCTCAAGTACCCTCTTTCGAGCTAGTACGTGCGACTGTCTGACTTACTTAACAACTTCTCTACCATAGCATAAGTCTAACCAATTTGTCAATTAAGAATGCAAAGAACTGCCTCCTATAAACTCTCGAATAATAGACGTGGTAGGAATAGGTGTGGTATCCATAGCCAAGAAATACTCTAAAAACTTTAACATTCGCTTAGCTTCAGGATAATAAGGTGACTCACGGCTCACACGGAATAAAAGGGCCTCTGCTTTTTGTTTTAAGACGGCTAATTCATAAATAAGCACTGTATTAAATATGACATCTGCTTCCTCTTGAAAAGGGAAAATATTCTTGTTTTCGCCCCGTCTTACAGAACTCCATAGCTCCATGGTACGCTCAGGTGATGCCCCACGGTATTCATTATCTCGAATCATACGACGTATTAATCGCGTATCCGTGGTAGGAATACGGTTATGATGATCAACATTAAGCTGTGTTAAACAACTTACATAGACCTTGAACTTATTTTCTCTAGGTATGGCATAGCTAAGCTTTTCATTTAGTCCATGAATCCCCTCTATTACCAATATATCATCTGCTTCTAATTGAATGCGATGCCCCTTGTATTCTCTTTGTCCTGTTACAAAGTTAAAGTTAGGGATTTCAACTTCTTCACCTTGGATAAGACGTTTCATATGGTCATTAAACAAAGTAATATCAATAGCCTCTAATGCCTCAAAATCATAAGCACCTGTTTCATCACGAGGGGTAATTTCCCGATTGACAAAGTAATCATCAATTGAAATGACATGAGGCTTCATCCCATTCACACGCAATTGAATACAAAGACGTTGGGCAAAGGTGGTCTTGCCTGAGGAAGAGGGTCCTGCAATAAGGACCAGTTTTATGGCTTCTTTCTCTGCTATTTTATCTGCAATCTGGGCAATCTTCTTTTCATGTAAAGCTTCTGAAATACGAATTAAATCTGCTGACTTCCCTTGAGAAATCACCTGATTAAGAGAAGCTACAACATCTACATCCATAATCTTGGCCCATCTTTCAGATTCTCTAAATACTTCTGAAAGCTTAGGTTGAGGTATAAAATCTGCTAAAACAGATGGATTAGCTTCTTTGGGAAATTGCAAAATAAATCCATGGGCATAAGGGATTAATTTAAAGAGAGTGATCCATCTTGTATTGGTTAGCATATAGCCATAGAAATAATTTTTAAAGCCATCTAAATCGTAGACATTAATCGTAGAACTTCTTCTATATTTAAAGAGCTCTTTCTTATCTAACATCCCTTCTCTTTCAAAAAGCTTTAAAGCTTCATCAACAGGAAGCGTGGATTTGGTAATAGGATGTGCTTCTTCTACCATTTTTTTCATTTCTGCCTCAATCTCAGCTATAAAAGTGTCTTTATGGGTGGAAGGTTCCTGGAATTCACAAAAATAACCTCCTGTAATATGATGATTCACATAAATATTACAGTCTGGTTTTAAGCGTTTAGCCGCAACGATAAGTAAAAAAGTGGCGCTACGTTGATAAACACGCATCCCATCCTTTTGACTTAAGTCTATAAATTCCAAATCATGGAGGTCTTCTTTGACGACTTGGCATAGCTCCTTAAAGCCTGTGGGAGTTTTAGCTAACATAATGGGGTAGGCATAATCGTCTTTCACAGCTTCTGCCACCTGGTATAATGTTACTGGCTTTTCATAACTTAAATGTTTACCATTTTTTAAGGTTACTTTAATCGTTTGTTTCATCTTATTTCCCCCATCTCTTATTAGAGTATATGCAATGTCTCAGCATTCACTTTAGAGACATCTACTTGCAAATTAGAAAAGGCTTCTGATAATTTTTGCCCTAAATAAGCCATGGCTCCATTTTCAGAAGCATAGTGCCCCACATCTAATACAGGAAGACCTAAACGTTGGGCTTCTTGGGCTTCATGAAATTTCATATCTCCTGTTATATAAACATCCGCTACTTTAGCAGCTTTTTGCATCAAGGATGCCCCGCTCCCTGAACAAAGAGCTACGCGATAAATAGGTCGCTCATTAGGTAAAACTGTACTGCGTAATTTTTCTATCTGAAAAGCCTTTTTAACTTTTTCTACAAAAGCATTAAAGGGTAAAAAAGTCTCTAGCTCTCCATAACGTCCTAAGCCATAAACTTCGTGAAGATGCTTCATCTCATAAACGTCAAAGGCCACCTCTTCATAAGGATGAACTTGGCGAATAAGTTGTACTATGCTTTGCAGCTCACTTGCTTTGCAAAGCCATTCAATCTTCTTCTCTGTTACCTTCTCTAGTTCTCCTTCTCCACCTATATAGGGATGGCTCCCTTTAAGAGGTATAAAAGTTCCTTCCCCTTCACTTGTAAAAGTACAGCCTCTATAAGTACCTAACTGACAAGAATTATGGGTAATAATGACTTCTCTCACTTTTTCATAATGAGAGGTAGGCACATAGACAACACCTTTATAAAAAGCCTCTTTATGGTTCCCCTCTAAAACCTGACAATTCTTTAATTCAAGTTGCTTACATAAAAAATCATTAAGTCCCCCAGGTGCACTATCAAAATTAGTATGTAAGCTATAGACACTGATGGAATAGCTCAGTAAACGCTCAATTAACTTTCCTTTTTCTGTATCTAAGTCAATCCGCTTAAGCCCAGAAAAAACAAAAGGATGATGAGTAATAATACACTGGGCCCCACATTCAATAGCTTCTTCTACTACTTCTGGATTCACATCGAGCGCACATAATACCTTTTGAATGGACTGTTGGCGACTTCCTATCATAAGCCCCACATTATCCCAGTCCTCGGCCAAATTCAAAGGAGCCAACTGCTCTAAATAAGCTATTATATCTTTTAGAATATACATGCCATTACCTCTTTATGCATTATTTTTTCTTCTTCTAAGGCCTTCTTACGGGCTAACCCAGTAGGCGTTTCAACTCCTACCAAATGGGCCTCAATTGCTTCTAATCGTTTTTGTTTTAAAAGAAGCCATTCTTTAAAGGTAGGGTCCTTTTTTTCAACAAGACACTTACCATAGACATACTCCCATGACCTAGTATAGGTTTCCCTTCCTGGTTCAGCTACAAGAACCGTGTAATATTTACCCTCTTCTTCAACAAAACACTCATCTACTATACAAAATCCAATGCTGTGTAGCAAGCGACGCACAACAGGGATATCTTGCTGAGGTTGCAAGATAAGACGCTTACTCTTTTGAACTAAAGGAAGGGCATCTTGTAAAATATCGCGAATAAGATAGCCTCCCATGCCAGAAATCATGAGCACATCTGCTTCGCCTTGTTGAAGAGGGGAAAGACCTGGACCTAAACGAACCTCAATATCCTTTAAGCCATAACGTGCAATTTGCCGTTTAGCATTGGCAACAGGCCCCTTATTAATATCCGTAGCTATGCAGCTTTGTGCAATGCCTTGCTGAACTAAATAAATAGGAATATACCCATGGTCCGTTCCGATATCAGCTACCCGACTTCCTATCGGTACACAATCTGCTAATGTCTGTAATCTTTTAGATAATTGTACTCCCATATACTGTCCTCTCTATTTAAAAAGAGAAGTTGACAGGTCAACTTCTACTCAAGATAATCTTTTAACTTTTTACTACGACTTGGATGACGTAGTTTGCGAAGGGCTTTGGCTTCAATTTGACGAATACGCTCCCTGGTTACATTAAATTCCTTACCTACTTCCTCTAAGGTTCTGGCTCTTCCGTCATCTAGTCCAAAACGTAGACGAAGGACTTTTTGTTCTCTTTCAGTTAAGGTATCTAATACTTCAATAAGCTGTTCTTTAAGCAGGGTAAAAGCTGCTGCTTCAGCTGGTACAGGAATATCTTCATCTGGAATAAAGTCACCTAAATGGCTATCCTCTTCTTCTCCAATAGGTGTTTCTAATGAAACAGGTTCTTGAGAAATCTTCATAATCTCTCGTACCTTAGCCACACTCATTTCCATTTCTTTTGCAATTTCTTCTGGTTGTGGGTCACGTCCTAACTCTTGAAGTAGTTGACGAGAGACACGCATTAATTTATTAATGGTTTCTACCATATGCACAGGAATTCGGATGGTACGGGCTTGGTCTGCTATGGCACGGGTAATGGCTTGTCTAATCCACCAAGTGGCATAGGTACTAAACTTAAAGCCCTTGGTATAGTCAAATTTTTCTACCGCTTTAATAAGCCCTAAGTTTCCTTCTTGAATGAGGTCAAGGAATAACATCCCTCGTCCCACATAACGCTTAGCAATACTAACAACCAATCTTAAGTTAGCTTCTGCTAATTTTTTCTTAGCCTCCTGATCCCCTTCCTGCATACGTTCAGCTAAACGGATTTCTTCATCTGCAGATAAAAGAGGTACCTTCCCAATTTCTTTTAAATACATACGTACAGGGTCATCAATACTAATACCATCTGGTAAATTACTAATGTCAATGTCTTCTTCTACTTCAATCTCTGTTTCTGAAATATTTCCTATAATATCAATATTCTGAGATTCTAAATACTCATAAATTTGTTCAATCTTAGTAGGGTCTAGATCCATATCTGCAAAAACATCATTGATGTCATCTTGCTCGAGTACCCCCTTTTTTTCTTTTGCAATAGCCATTAATTGGTCAAGCTTGGCTTTAAAAGCTAGCTTCTGTTCTGCCACATCTTTCACGATTATCCATCCTTTCTCCTGTCTACTATTCTAACCATTTCTAAAATCAATATACAATTTGTCAAGGTCGTTTTTTTGAGATAGTAGATTTTGTATTTCTGTTATATCTTTTACGGTTCTGCTTTTTTTCTCAATATAACTTTTTTTAATGCGTTTTATATTTTCTAACACCATCTTTTCCAAAACATTTTGTTCCTCATAACGGGCATCATAATTCATCAAAACATGTGAAATAATGGTTTGATCCTGAGCTTCAGGATAGGTTGTTGCAAAGTAATCCATATCTAATGGCACTTGTGCATTAAGATTATCTTCAATAGCCCGAGCAAGATCCTGCAAAAGAGGTGTTTCAAACATCTCCCATGTAATATACTGTTGGACTTGCTTACCAATATGGGGATAATGATACAGGGTTGCTAGAAAACTTACCTCTGTTGATAGGGCCGGCTTCTTAACTAGGACAGGTGGCACTAGCGTCCGGTTTTGTGGAAGTGCCTTCTTGCGCTTCACACTTTGGGCAATCTCTGCCTTTATTACCTGTGGGTCAATCCCATAATGCCCACTGATTTCATCAGCATAAAGGGTCTGCTCAATGCTACTTTCTAGTTCACTTAAGCGTTGAGCTACCTCTTGTAAAAACTTTACCTTTTGCTCTGTCACGTTTAAGTCATAGTTAAGCTCAAGGCGTGAAATCTCAAACCAAACATCTGTTGTAGCACCTTCTAAAAGCCGTTCAAGACTTTCTTTACCATGGGTTTTTAAATATTCATCTGGGTCTTTTCCTTCTTTAAGCTGTAAGACGCGCACCTTTAGTCCTTCTTGTCTCAAAATAGGAATGGCACGTTGTGCCGCCTTAATACCTGCTCCATCACTATCATATAAAATCACCACTTCTTTTGTGTAACGTTTTAGAAGCTTAGCATGAAGAGGGGTAAAGGCTGTTCCTAAAGAAGCCACTGTCTGATTAAAACCTGCTTGATGCATGGCAATAACATCCATATAGCCTTCCACCAGAATAAAATAGTTACTGGTACTACTTTTTGCCAGGTGTAAACCATATAAGGTATTACTTTTGTTAAATAGCATATTTTCAGGGGAATTGAGATACTTAGGTAAACTATTATCTAATACTCTGGCCCCAAAAGCAACTACTTTTTTGCTTATATCAAAAATAGGAAAAATAACACGCCCCATAAAACGGTCCATCACTACTTGAGATTGTTTACCTACTATAAAAAGCCCCGTCTCCATTAACAACTTATGGGGATAACCCTTTTGCGATAAATAGTGATATAAATCATTATACCCATTGGGGGAGTAACCCAGCCCAAATTGCTTAATCACCTCTTGTGTTAAACCTCTTTGCAAAAGATAATCCCGTACCTCTTTATGTTTTTCATGCTGCAATTGATAATAAAAATAACGAGCAGCTTCCTTTAAAATCTCTAAAAGCTTTTGACGTTGATGGGTTCTTTCTATCTCTTCAGGAGATAAATACTCTTCTTCTAATGAAATATTTTCACGCTCTGCCAAATACTTCAATGCTTCCACAAAATTCATATTTTCTTTTTGCATTAAAAAGGTCAGCACATTCCCACCTGCACCACATCCAAAACAATAGTAAAGCTGTTTCTCCTCACTTACTGAAAAGGAAGGGGTCTTTTCCGTATGAAAAGGACATAGCCCTGTATAATTACCTCCCTTTTTTGTAAGACTTGTATACTCGGAGATAATAGATACAATATCACTACGTTGTCTAATTTCTTCAATCACATGTTGAGGATACATCTACTCTCCTTCTTTCTTCTTCATTCCCTCATTCTATCTTTCATTTAGTTATTATGATTAATAGACCTGCCAAGATGCAGGGAAAAATAAATCACAGAAGGTATGAATGGCATAACGATCTGTCATACCCGCAATATAATCACATACCACCTGCTCATTTGAGTCGCCCTGTTCTAGTCTATGATAAATACTGGATGGCAAGTTTTCTAAATGCTCAATATAATAGGCATACAACTGCTGAATCACACGTTCAGCTTTTTCTTCTTGTTCCTTTGCTAAAGAGCCAATATACACTTTATCAAATAAAAAACGACGCATCCCATAAAAGGCCTCGTTCACTGGCCCACTCATTTGAATAATAGGTTTATTATTACTCTCATTAATAATGTCCATAATAATGCGATTAATACGTGCACTCGATGTGTCACCTAATACTTGCCTATAAGCTTCGGGTAAATCCTCTTGAGATAAAACCCTTCCTCTTATGGCATCATCTATATCATGATTAATATAGGCAATCTTATCTGCTATTTGAACAACACGTCCTTCTAAGGTCTGAGGTTCACCACTGGTAGGATGATTCAGTATACCATCTCTTACTTCATAAGTAAGGTTAAGACCTTTTCCATTATTTTCTAGTTTCTCAACAACACGTAAACTATGCTTGTTATGAGAAAATTCTCCTTGGGTTAACTCCGCAAGGACACGTTCCCCCGTATGTCCAAAAGGTGTATGTCCAAGATCATGACCTAAAGCTATGGCTTCTGTTAAGTCTTCATTTAGCTTAAGAGCCCGTGACAAGGTCCGTGCAATTTGAGCTACTTCTAATGTATGTGTAAGACGGGTTCTATAATGATCGCCTTCTGGCGAAATAAAAACTTGAGTCTTATGGGCCATACGCCTAAAAGCCTTGGAATGTAAAATACGATCCCGGTCTCTTTGAAAAGCTGTACGTACTTCACACTCTTCCTCTATGCGCTCCCGCCCTTTTGACTGACTCACCAGCATAGCATAAGGACATAAATGATCTTTTTCAAACACTTCTTGCCTTTTTCGATGACACATTTTTATCACCCCACATATTATTAGTAATACTACATAATGTCTTTATTTCCTTTTTTTAATGACAAATTTGTTCAAAGGGACAAAATTTCTCATTAAAACCATCTCCTTTTAGCACTATCCTCCAAAACTTTAAGTAAACACTACACAGAAGCTTCACGTTCTTCCATTCCTCTCTTACCTAATGGACTCCTAAAAAAGCATGCTATTCTTATTAAACAGCATGCTTTTTTAAACGCCTGTATTCTTTTTATTTGTAGCTATAAATTAAAACATCCCGTTATATTTTCTTAAGATGCCTCTTGATTTATAACCCTTGTAAAAATGCAAAAAAATAGTCTGCATGAGAAGGAATTGTCCTCATACAGACTATTTGTTACATACTATTTACTTGCAATAGCAGCTTGAGCAGCAGCTAATTTTGCAATAGGAACTCTAAATGGTGAACAAGACACATAGTCAAGTCCAAGCTTGTGGCAGAATTCTACAGATGATGGATCGCCACCATGTTCTCCACAGATACCAACATGTAATTTGGAATTAACAGGACGGCCTAATTTAATAGACATTTCCATTAATGCACCAACACCTGTTTGATCTAATTTAGCAAATGGATCATTCTCAAAAATCTTTGTGCTATAGTAAGCATCTAAGAATTTACCCGCATCATCACGAGAGAAACCATAGGTCATCTGTGTTAAGTCATTGGTACCAAAACAGAAGAAATCAGCTTCTTTAGCAATCTCATCAGCTGTAAGAGCAGCTCTTGGGATTTCAATCATTGTACCTACTTCATAGTTTAAGCTAATGCCTGAAGCAGCAATCTCAGCATCTGCTGTTTCAACAACGAGTTTTTTAACAAATTTTAACTCTTTAATATCACAAATAAGAGGAATCATAATCTCTGGCTTAACATCCCAATCAGCATGTGCTTTTTGAACATTGATGGCTGCACGAATAACAGCTTTTGTTTGCATTTTAGCAATTTCTGGATAAGTTACAGCAAGACGACAGCCTCTGTGGCCCATCATTGGGTTGAATTCATGTAAAGAATCAATGATGGCTTTAATGGTTTCAACAGATTTATTTTGAGCAACTGCTAATCTTTCGATATCTTCCTCATCTGTAGGAACGAATTCATGAAGAGGAGGATCTAAGAAACGAATGGTTACTGGGCAGCCTTCAAGTGCCTCATATAATTTTTCAAAGTCACTTTGTTGGTAAGGAAGGATCTTTTCAAGGGCAGCTTCTCTTTCTTCTACTGTATCTGAGCAAATCATCTCACGGAAGGCAGCAATTCTATCTGCTTCGAAGAACATATGCTCTGTACGGCAAAGACCAATACCTTCAGCACCTAACTCACGTGCTTTTTTAGCATCTTCTGGGGTATCTGCATTGGTACGTACTTTTAATGTTTTAAATTCATCAGCCCATGCCATGATTCTACCGAATTCACCAGCAATAACTGCATCAACTGTTGGAATAAGCCCCTCATAGATATTACCTGTTGTCCCATCAATAGAGATAAAATCTCCTTCATAGAAGGTTTTACCAGCTAATTCAAATTTCTTATTCGCTTCATCCATTTTGATATCGCCACAACCTGATACACAACATGTACCCATACCACGAGCAACTACAGCAGCATGTGATGTCATACCACCACGAACAGTTAAGATACCTTGAGCAGCTTTCATACCTTCAATATCTTCTGGTGATGTTTCAAGACGAACAAGAACAACTTTTTCACCACTTGCTCCCCAAGCTTTTGCATCTTCAGCTGTGAAGACAACTTTACCACAAGCAGCTCCTGGTGATGCACCAAGGCCTTTACCTAGAGGTGTAGTAGCTTTTAATGCTTTTGCATCAAATTGTGGATGAAGTAATGTATCTAGATTTCTAGGATCGATCATAGCTACGGCTTCTTCAGGTGTTCTCATGCCTTCATCCACAAGATCACAAGCAATCTTTAAAGCAGCTTGAGCTGTTCTCTTACCATTACGTGTTTGTAATATATAAAGCTTACGGTCTTCAATGGTAAATTCCATATCTTGCATATCTCTATAATGCTTTTCAAGCTTATCACAAATGGCTTTAAACTCATTAAATGCTTCTGGCATAACTTCTGCTAATTGATCAATATGTTGTGGTGTACGAACACCAGCCACTACGTCTTCACCTTGGGCATTGATTAAGAATTCACCCATGAGTTTCTTCTCACCATTACCAGGGTCACGTGTGAAAGCAACACCTGTACCTGAAGTTTCACCCATGTTACCAAAGGCCATAGGTTGTACGTTAACAGCTGTTCCCCAAGAATAAGGGATATCATTGTCACGACGATACACGTTTGCTCTTGGGTTATCCCATGAACGGAATACAGCTTTAACAGCTGCCATTAATTGAACTTTTGGATCATCTGGGAAGTCTTTTCCAATTTTTGCTTTGTATTCTGCTTTAAATTGATTCGCAAGGTTTTTAAGATCATCCGCATCAAGGTCAACGTCTTGTGTGATGCCTTTTTCTTCTTTCAACTTATCGATTAATTCTTCGAAGTATTTCTTTCCTACTTCCATAACAACATCTGAGAACATTTGAATAAATCTTCTATAGCAGTCCCAAGCCCATCTAGGATTACCAGATTTTTTAGCAAGTACTTCTACAACATCATCATTTAAACCAAGATTAAGGATCGTATCCATCATACCTGGCATAGATGCTCTAGAACCTGAACGAACAGATACTAAAAGAGGATTTTCTTTATCTCCAAACTTTTTACCATTAATTTCTTCGATTTTACCGATGTATTCCATGATTTGACCTTGGATTTCATCGTTAATAACTTCGCCATCTTCATAATATTGAGTACAAGCTTCTGTTGTAATTGTAAAACCTTGTGGTACTGGAAGACCAAGATTTGTCATTTCTGCCAAGTTCGCACCCTTACCACCGAGAAGGTTTTTCATTGTCGCATTACCTTCTTCAAATAAATATACCCACTTATTAGCCATATTCGATATTCCCTCCTAATTATGTACATAATAAAGCAAACACATTAGCTAATTTGGCGGCCAACTAATCGTGTCTACTTTACCTCTCACATATTATAGCATAATTTTTTAAATTAGATATCATATTTTATAATTACATATAATGTTTCATTACATTGACCTATAATTTCATTATTTGTTATTTTTTTTTATGTAATATATACAATACAATAATTGCCTTTATTCAGTCATATACCCCTCTCATCTACTTAGGGTGTACCCTTTCTTAGCCTACAAAAAAACACTAGGTTAATTGCCCTAATGGCCTCATTATCCTAGTGTTTTTTACTTTTATTAGATTGTCCTTTTCAAGAATACTCTTCGTTAAAATATACTAAAATGACATTTTATCTTCGATA
>JAEYNQ010000170.1 GCA_023412455.1 Bacillota bacterium | reverse complement strand
CTTTTGTTTTCCACACTTTTTACTATTACCAGTACAGCCATGCATTCTTTTGAACAACAAACCTTTCGTCAAGTGGGGGGAGATATGCATGGAACCTTTAAAGACGTTACCCCCGAGCAGATAGAAGCACTAAGTTCCAATTCCCTTATTGAGCGATGGGGAGTACGGTTAATGCTAGGTTTTTTAGAACAACCGCCTTTTCATAAAAGCCATGTAGAAATCAGCTATATGGATGCAGTTTGTGCCAAGGGAAGCTTTGCTGAGCCTACGATGGGAACACTTCCACGAGAGGGAACCAATGAAGTGGCATGTGATACCCGTGTTCTTAAGCTTTTAAAGGTAGAGCCTGTTATAGGAACTCCTTTAAACCTTACCTACACATTAGGTGCAGACACAGGAGAAGCTATAGAACAAACAGATACCTTTGTGCTCTCAGGCTGGTGGGAGTATGATGTAGCAAGTCATGCGAGTCAAGTGGTCATTCCATTATCTTATGCTAGGCAAGTACTAGAAGCGTACCCTGATAGCTCTCAGCATGGCCACACCGGGAAATGGGATTTAAATATTTATTTAAAGAGTACAACCTATATTCAAGGAAACCTTGGGAGGATTCTAGAAGAGTCAGGCTATCAAGCAGTGGATAAAACACAGCCTAATTATATTGATGTAGGTGTGAACTGGGCTTATCTGGGGGCACAATTTGTGGGGAAGGCAGATCTAGGAATGATTTTAGGTCTAGTAGGACTTTTGCTACTTATTATTTGTACAGGTTACTTGATTATCTACAATATTTTTCACATATCTGTTACTCAAGATATTCAGTTTTATGGTCTTTTAAAAACCATAGGAACCACCAGCCATCAGATTCACAGTCTGCTTTTGCGTCAAGTTTTTATGCTTTCTGGTATAGGGATACCTATTGGACTCCTATTAGGCTATCTAGGAGGCAATATTTTAGCTCCTTTTGTTATGGCGAACCTTTCTTATAAAAATACTTATACTTCCCTTAATCCATGGATTTTTATAGGAGCCTCTCTTTTTTCCTTATTTACCGTCTTTTTATCTTGCTATAAGCCTAGTAGGATAGCAGGCAAGGTTTCTCCTATAGAGGCTATTCGCTATACAGGGCAGGTAACTGGAAACAAAAGAGTTAAAAAGACAAAAGGTGGAGCAAAACTTCACAGAATGGCTTTATCTAATCTTAATCGGAATAAGAGGAAAACCATCCTAGTGGTACTTTCTCTTTCTCTAGCAGTGGTCTTACTGCAAGTGACATATACCTTTACAAAAGGGGTTGATATGGATAAGTATATGGCACATTTTTCGGTGTGTGACTTCGTCTTAGGCCATACAGATTATTTCCAAACAGGAGGAGGCATTTTTAGCCAAGAACAAGCAGTAAATGAAGAAACTATTAGAGCCATGGAGGAACAAGGGGGTATAACTGAAGCAGGTAAAGTCTATGGCGACTCTATAGGATGCAAGGACTTTGTTACTAAAGAACGTTATAGGCGAGTATCCCCAGAATGGCTAGATGACGGAGAAATTAATGAACTGTTGAAATGCGAGGAATATAATGAAGAGGGATTAATTGCAGCAAGCGTGGACCTATATGGAATGGAGGCTTTTCCCTTGACCCAATTAGAGGTTATAGATGGAGACCTAGCGCCCCTTTTTGATTCTACACAAAAGGTTATTGCAGCAGTCTATCATACAGACGATTATGATCAACCAAAACTGGAGAGTAACTGGGCTAATGTTGGTGATACGGTTACTCTTAGACATGTTAAAGAATGGGAATACTATGATATTCGCACAGGCAAGGTTCTGTCAGAAGAGTCAGAAATAGAGGGGATGTATTGGGGTTATCGCTCTACAGTCTATGAGGATGTGGCTTATAAAGTCGTGGCCTGCGTAAAGGTCCCCTCTCCTATGAGTTTTCGTTATTATGGAAGTGATGCTTTTGTCTTAAATAGTGAAGTCTTTAAGGAGGATACAGGGAAAAGTGATGTGATGGTATACCTAGCCAATACGACAAAAGAGAGTAACGCCCAAATGGAGGCTTTTCTTCAGGACTATACAGAAAAGAATAACCCAGATATGGATTTTGAATCTAAAAAGTCTTGTACAGATGTATTTGAAGAATTTAAAGGAATGTTTGAACTCTTAGGGGGAATATTAAGTGGGATTATTGCTTTAGTAGGTATTTTAAACTTTTTGAATGCCAGTTTGACATCGATACTGGCACGTAAAAGGGAGTTTGCCATGCTACAGTCCATTGGAATGACGGGAAGGCAGTTAAAGGGAATGCTCATCTTAGAAGGGTTATATTACATAGGTTTTACAACCATTATTTCACTTTCACTCAGTATGCTGATGGGTAGTATTATGAAAAAAGGAATAGGAGAGATTCTATGGTTCTTTACTTATCATTTTACGCTTTTACCAGTCTTCATCATCCTTCCCATCTATTTAGTATTAGGAATAATGGTGCCACTAGGTAGTTATCATGTGCTTGCTAAACAGACTGTTGTGGAGCGTTTGCGAGAGGTACAATAAAATTTAGAGGTAAATGTCCACCACAAAGCCTTTAATGGTTTCTTGTTGGGCATAAGAAAGAAAGGCTGGAAGGGGTGTTAGTGTATGAGATTCTTCATTAGGAAGATAAATACGACCACACTCTGTACAGATAATGGCTTCAGGTGTTTTATTAACCTGAGGATAGAAATAAGAGAATCCCATCCCTAAGGGATCTGAATAATGGAAGAGAGAGCCAGGAGTTCGAATGGCAAAGGGACTTTGTGGACCTAGAGGAATAGGTAAGTCCTCATGAGGAGTATCAAATAGAGAGCCTAAAAACTCATGGGTAGGCATATCGAGACCATAATAAACGAGGGCATAAGAAGAAAGCCCTGCAGGTCCTATACTTGCAAGAGAAGTAAAAGTATTAATGGCGCCCTCCTCTTCTGACATGGTCGATGAATCCTCAACTGGATAAGGAAGGAAGTAATTCCGATCTAACAAAGAAAGACTAGGCAAGGAAGGAGTAGGGACTGCTGCCAGTATTATGCTTTCGAGAAGATGTGTGCAAGTAGTACACGCTAATAAGCCTACTTGCTTAAGTTTTCTTTGTCCAATAAAATTAATAAGTTGCGTCAAGCGATAGTTAGGTACAATCATAGTCATAGCCTCATCTTATATAATCTTTATTTATATATATATATCGTAAAAATATGAAAAATCTATAGTTATTTTTTTTGAAAAAGGGTATTGACTTAAGTCAAAGAAGGTATTATAATTCATTAGGTAACAAGCGGTTGACGCTTCAAGCTATGCCCGAGTGGCGGAACTGGCAGACGCACAGGACTTAAAATCCTGCGAGCTAACCCCTCGTACCGGTTCGATTCCGGTCTCGGGCATAAACTAAATAAGGAGAGATGGTCGAGTTGGTTTAAGGCACCGGTCTTGAAAACCGGCGAGGGTAACACCTCCCTGGGTTCGAATCCCAGTCTCTCCGTTTATGAAAAGGGCTATAGTCTAATTAGTTATTTTGATTAATTAGACTATAGCTTTTTTGTTGTATAAAACTTTAAGCCACTTGTTGATAACAACTTGAGGGGTACTTGACAAAAGGCTACTCTGATAAAAACTACCAGACTTCGGATAAAGAAGCTTGGTAGTTTTTTTGATTGCTGGAAATCGTTATATTACGAATGCCTAGCCTCTGTCAAAAAAATGTTGACATACCACCATTATAATGATAAAGCGCATAGCCTCTAAAAAATCACCACAGTTAGTCTACTTTCTTGGATAAAAGCAAGTGGATCCAATGAAATTTATAAATACAAAACAAAAGGTTGAATAAAATAAAAATAAAGAATATATTTAATTTATAGAATTTAATTTTTGGTTAAAATGCCAATAACTTAATTAATTGTTTAAAAGTGACAAATGCAATCTAGACACAATTTTTCCATTATGGTAAGGAGACATCATCTATGGACCCTAAATTATTTATTAAGATTGAAGAATACATTAATAATCATCCTGTTAAACGTGAGATAAGCTTAATGGAGACTAATAAGGTGAATCCGAGAATCGAGAGAGCCATAGAACGGCGCAAAGAAGAGGGAGGCAAGCTTTATGACCTTTTATGCAAGTGGTTAGAGGTACGTAAGTGGGTCAAAAAGAGTGGCAAACTGGATGAAGCAGGATTTTATCGATACGCCATGATCGACAAGAATACTTGGAGTAATATTCGATGGAACAAAGGACTTCCCAGCAAGGATACTTTACTTAAACTGGTGATTGCACTCAAACTAAATGAGCAGGAAGCAGGTGAGTTGATGCGAAGAGGGTCTAGTGCATTAAATCCACAAGACTCAAGGGATCGGATCATCTTGGCGCTTCTAGATATAGGTTGCTATGACATTGACGCTATTTATGAAGTTATGGAGGAGTACGGAAAACACCCAGCAAACCCAAAAGATAGATTTGAAAATTTATACACATTTGATGATGAAATTGTTTGAAAACTTCTCTTAGTGAAAGAAACTTTTGCTTTTAGGAGGTGCTAAACTGTTATTAGTAAAGTTGGTAGCTTGAATGTTTTGATAATAATATTTTAGGGGGTATGGGTATGAGAAGTTTTTCAAAGGAACAGATTAAGAAATTAGATGAGCAGGCAAAAGAGATTTTTAGAGAGGTTACGGAAGGGAAAAGTTTATCAGATATTTTAGCGCAGATTTATGTAGATAACCTTGATGATAAGACCCAGCATCAAGGAGCAGTAATGGCAGAGGCAATTCTGACAAGCATTCAGAATTTCGATAGTGATTTTGAGTCTGCCAAGGCTAACTTATCACGTTATGTGGAGCAGTTCATTAACAAGGTATGTGAAAACAAAACACCAGTAGAGCGTTGTAATTATTTACTAAAGCTGAGTACTGCAGTAGGAAGTGCCCAAAGTGTTATGGTTGCGCAAATAGAGGAGCAGAAGAAAGAGATCGAAGAATTAATGGCTAGAGTAGAAGAGGCTACGGTTTTAGAAGAAGAAGCCACGGAGGCGTTAGAAGCAGAACTAAGAGAAAAAGTCATAGAAGCATTACTTGGCTCTAGTGTGATGCTGTCTGCACTGATGCAGCAGAAAGAGCAACTGGAAGAAATGAAAAATGCAGAGGAGACAGCTAGGCTTCTTATAGATATGGGTTCTGAAGAAGTGGACTACAGGGCCATTACAGCCATGCTAGCTTACGTCAATATTAAGAATGGAACTTTTGAGGATATGCCACCAGAAATGACGGCTGATCAAGTGGCAACACTGGTATGTGCTCACAGTGAGCAAACGCATATTTTACAAGCCGTTGAAAGTGGGAATATGGCTGTAGATATAGCAACTACAGTTTTAAGAGTTCTAGGGATAGTCGTTATTGCTAGAATGTGCTTAGGAGCAACCCTTATTGGTATTGCTGTTTGTGTATCAGCGTTTGGGTGGATTCTGACCATTCCAGCATTTCTAGTACTTCTCACTGCATTAGCATACAGCCTTGAGAAGGCTGTAACAGTTTGGAACAAAGGAGCGCATCACATTATCCATATTGTAACGACAGGTGTGGATTTATGGATTAGCGCAGCAACCCGTATTCTTGCTTTTGGAAAAGAGAAAGTACTTCCAATGATTAGCGAAGCAGCTAAAAAGCTTTTATCAGGTATTAAGAAGATATGGGCTGAGCTAAGAGGGGGTGAAAGCACTCGTGAGGAAGAAATGAATGAAGTGCTGCAAGCTGAAGAAGAGAGGCCAAAAATTTTAGAGTAAAATGACAGAGGGGAAAAAGGTATGTTGAAATTTAATGATTCAATCATTCTAAATTGGTTAGATTTAAAGAAGGAATTCTCACCATGGACAGCATATGAAAATCTAGAGGCTTTTGAACAGTTTGCCAAAGTTCACTGCAAACCTTTAGCACATAAGTTAAGTGATGGGACTAAAGAATACCGGGCAACTTATTTGATAAAAAAATTTTGGATGGAGCTTCTTACGAAAGAAATTCAACTGGAGAATTCTCCAGCTGAATTATCATCCCTTAGTGCCTATTTTATGGAGATTGTTAAAAAAGCCTGGCCCAATCATGATGACCCAAAAGGACAAGAGGGTAGATTGAAAAAGGAAATAGCTGATGCGGAAGTTATTAATAAACTGCAGTTCATTTTAAAAGAATCTGGATTGCCCCATACCCTCCAAAGCTTTCAAGTAGCCCTTAAGCTTTTGGCCATGTGTGAATTAGCTGAGGAAAATGTCTATTCCCAGAACTTTCAAAGATGGGAGTCCGCAGAAAATGAAGTGGCTGTAACTTCTACAGAGGAGCAATCAAAGTTCCAAGGTAAACAGTCAGAATGTGTAGCCAATCAGCAAAAGAGTGAAGCTATAAAGAAGGACATTCGTCTATTTCCAGAGTCATCAGTGGTATCTCTGAAAACGCGCGCGACGCCATATTGCTTTTGGTACTATTCAAAGAAGGAACTTGAAAGGGGACAAAAAATCAAAACAGTACGGGTAGAAGCCGTTTATGGCGGGAATCAGTTTGAGAAGGTTTGCTTAGAGCTCTATGATTTCAGCACCAGTGAATTAATCCAAACTATTTATTTAAGTAATGGGGAGTATAGGGACTGCAATGTAGCAGGAGGCCAAATTATCAAGTTTTTGCCGACATTGGCAGTCAGCGAAAATGTATGTCTGATGCGTGAAGATTGTAGTTTATCACAAATTAAAGTGATTCCCAAGGGGGCAGAAATGTGGCAGCTTGGACTGGAGGAGGAAGCTAGCCACAAGGTGACCTCATTTGCTGTTGGGGATGAAAGTGATCAAGGCATTTTATTAATCTATGGCGGAAAACTAATGATCAGTTTCTATAAACCCTGTAAAGAGTTTGCAGTTAAAGTAGCTCTAAGGATGATTACGGAAGTATTGGTTGAAGTATACATAGGAAGAAAGGGATACCGTCTCCTTACAGAGAACGGAACGGTTATTTCGAATGAACCAGAGTGGAATGGTAAAAGTCATATGCTGACACTTAGCGAAAATGGACGAGGACTACTTCCGAGAATAGAGGGAGAGAAAGAGGTCCAAGAGGTTGTAGTAGATGAAACGCATACTGTATTAGCTTATAGATTTAAGAATGGAAAGTGTAAGACGATTAATTTAGAGAAAGAGGAATATAGAATAGAGCTTCAAAAAGGCGATAAGCAGAAAGTGATTCAAATTCGATGAGGGGGCCATGGCTGATGGGATATCAGAGAAAAGATAAGAACACTTCAGATAATAGTAACCACATGAGATTTTTTAGAAGAAAGAACTCTGATAGCTTTTTTGAAGGTTATAGAGATTACTATGAAAGTGCGTTGCTCATACTGAAAGGGAAGTCACCTAAAGATCTTAGGGCATTTCATATTTCGAATAGCGTTTTTGAGAAATTTCAAGAAGCTCTTAAGAATTATCAAGAAGCGTGGCAGCAATTACAGAACCAAGAGAAATCCAGTAAAAAAGCAAAAAAGGTATTACATGCCTACTATGCCCAGGATCAAATTTTAGATTTTATGGATATGTTCATTGGATTTTTGGAAGAACCTCCAAGGGCTGAGATGGATCCTATAATCTATGCAGATAAAGCCTATTTCAATAGCTTAACTTACATTAGAAAGATGGTCCAGCGTTTGAAAGAGATATACGAGGAAGACCCATTGGCAATAGAGATAAATGATAAGCCTTTATTGGAGCGGCCACTAGAGTATTTAAAGGATTTATGGAGTGACAATGCCTATTTGAGAGCTTTGATAGATACAGTCATTAAAACTGAAAAAATGAGGGGCAAGATGGAGAAGGAGCAGCTATCACAAGAAGAATTTAAGAAGCTGGGAGAGGAAAGGGACTTACTTAAGGAACTATTATCAAATGAAAAAATGTGGCGTTATACCCAGTATCTTACGGAACAAACCTTACAAATAGAGAATAGAAGAAAACGTTTGGTTCATGAAATTAGTGAGGGTAAAGTGTTGTATCAGAAGTTGCAAGAGGTATTTGATTCGGAGGGGAATAGCCGTTTGATGGATGACCTGAATCCAGATTATGGTAAGCTGCAAGAAAAAACCGTTGAAGAAATAAGGCATGCTTATCAGCCACTTTTAATCCAGATACGAGAGCTTCAGAGGACATTCCCGAAGAAGGAACAATAAGTCAGGTAATTGATGTAGATGATAGAAGGGTGAGCAATATAAAGTAGGAGGTAGTTTAAATGAATAAGATGATAGGGATCGATGTAGGGCACTGTGAAACAGCTGCGTCTACAGTGGAAAGAAAGGGCGATAACAATGAGTCTGTACGCTTAGTCATGGATGGGAACAACAATGTAGTAATACCCTCAGCCATTACGTTAAGTTATGACCAGATGAAAAAAATGCAGGGAAAAGAAATAACTCACTCACTATTAAAAACCCTTGGAGAAATTAAAATAGGGAATAGTGCACCACGGATTCCTAAAGATGGAGAGTATTTTGTGTATTTCAAGTGTTCACCAGGGAAGTTTGACTCACCTTGTGGGGGCAGTAAGGTGGCAAAGGAAACAGGTTTAACCCATGGTAAAGTCATGGCAGCATATATTTATCAAGTTTTCAAAAATATATTAAGATATAATGATGTATTTGAAGCCAGTCATTCGGCAGATATCCACCTATTAGTTGGTTGTCCTGCAACTGAGAAGTGGACCAGTGATAAAAACTGTAACAGCTATGCAGCAATGATCAAGAAGGCAACGGGAGCCGCTTATGTTAGGATCATTCCTGAATCTCGTGCTGCAATGTTTAGCAGCATTGAGAAAAGTCGGAATAGGTTTTCTGCTGTAGAGGGAGTTATGGTATTTGATTTTGGATCTTCAACTGCAGATTATACTTATATGCTCCTTGGACGAAAAATTGATGAATATAGCTGGGATCTTGGAGCTTCTTTGATTGAACAACAGATGATGTTAAATGCCTATGAACAGTGCAAGAAGGCAAATGGTGATGAAACCAATAACTTGCAGCTCATGTCTATGGAGACAACAGGGATGCTTACATCTCTTAGGAAAGCAAAAGAAGAATACTATATGGGGGATGAAAACAAAACAGTATGTACCTTTTTTGATAGTAAGGGGAAAGATTTTGACATCACATTAAGGAGTAATGAGCAATTCATGAATGATGTAACAGGGCTATCAGAGATGGAATGTGAATGTGATAGTAAAACCATGGCAACGGGATCTTGGCAGGCACTATGTAAGAAGTTTTTACTGACAGCTAAGAAACGACTGGATTTAGAGAAACTACCTTGCAAAGCTATTATTTTGACGGGTGGAGCCAGTAGGATGCATTTCATAGACACCTTATGCAAAGAAGTCTTTAAGGATATGAAAATATTTAAAGATGAGAATCCCTCCTTTAGTGTATCCAATGGGTTAGGATGGGTTGCTGTAGCTGATGAACGCTATGAGGCATGTCTAAGTGAAGCCAAGGAGGATCTAAAGTGCAGTAACAAAGGTAATTTTCTTAGCCTTGAGAAAGCCATTCAGAGAAGATTACGTCCCTATATATTTAATCAGATTAAGATTTGCTCACAAGATTGGGCAGATAGAAGTACAGATGCTTCAGCCAATGAATTAAGTGAGCAAATACAAAGAAAGATTA
Organism: Bacillota bacterium; assembly: GCA_023412455.1. GTDB lineage: Bacteria > Bacillota > Clostridia > Lachnospirales > Cellulosilyticaceae > Sporanaerobium. The sequence goes on along the minus strand of JAEYNQ010000170.1, from coordinate 12,755 downwards.
ATTCCGAAAAAGGAAAGGCAGAGATTACTAAGCTCGTTCAAGAAGAGATTAACTTATGGAAAGAAAACTTTAAAGAAGAAGTTGAAAGGGTAGTCAATAAACAAGCTGGTAAGCTATTCTCACAAGAGGTAGCACAAGGTTTGATCTTATCTGATGAGGTATGGGAAAATCTCAAGGGGAGTAATATCAGTTTTGATATTGATATTGAAAAAATACTGATGGAACTAAATATCAGTGGACTTCTAAACCGAGTGATTCAGCAGATTACCTATTGGGTGGTGGCAATTGCAGTGGCTGCAGCATTGTCCTTTATTCCAGTAGTTAACGTGATCATTGGCATGCTAACAGCCACAGTTGCACAAGCACTTGTATCCGATGAAGACAGAGATAAGAAACGTTCAGAAAAGGAGCGCAAGAAAATCAATAAGGAAGTGGATAAAATCTTTAAAAAAGATGAAGTTATTCAATCCATTGATATGGGAATAAGTAATGCAATGGAGCCATGTAAAAAGGATTTCGAAGAAGTTGTCGGGCAGATATTAAAAGTGGCATTTGATATTATTACCTTACGTCGTTTCCATATATAAGGAGAAAATATGACAGTATTAGAGCGTGTGATAAAAAAGAGTAGGGCAGCTTTAGCTGCTAGAATCCCAATTATTTATATCAAAACAGACTCTAGGGAGTTAATCCGCCAGTTGATTGCTAGTGACATGTTAGTCATGCGTTTGTGTGGCCAGTCAGGAGGACCTGAATGGAAAGGAAGACCGTTAAAAGAACACTTTACGCCAGAGATTGCCAATTATTCAGAAGGACTTCCAGCTAGTAAACTTATTAAAGCCTATGGTTCATGGCAATACCCTCATATTCATGTCTGTAAAGCAGAGAATACATGGAAGTTAGAGGAGTATCAAGCATTTGAGGAGTATATTCTTGATCATGAGAATGAAGGGTTTGGCAATTATGAGGTGCTTCAAAGCAGTGTGATGATTATTTTTTCGTCTCAAGTATATATTTCAACGATGATGCAGATGTATACGGAATTCATTGAGGTAGATTTACCTGACAGAGAGGAAATACATAGCCAACTGCTTAATGAGGCGTACAGGTACGGAGATACCCAGTTAGCCCATAATGAAGATTATCTAAGTGAACTATGTACTGAGTTTGCTGGCTTTTCAACAGAAGAAATCATGATGACTATGCGTAAAGTGATGGCACGTGAGACGAAAAATCATGAATCGCCCTTACATGAGTCAGAAGAAGTCATTAAGCTCATTAGAGAACATAAGAAAAATAAAATGCCAGAGGGCATATTGACCTTACGTACAGACATAGATGCTGCCATTGGTGGAATGAAAAATTTAACGAATTGGTTGGGTAGACAGGAGATAGCACTTAAGCAAGCAGAGCTCCTTAAGCGAAAGAAAGGAATCCAACCACCTAAAGGGGTACTACTTTGCGGGATCCCAGGATGTGGAAAATCTGAAGCAGCTAAGATGACGGCTAAGACCTTTGGGTTGCCCTTATTGCAGATGGATATTGGGAAACTAATGGGTAAATATGTAGGAGAATCTGAGCATAACTTAAGCATTGCTCTTCAAATAGCGGAAGCCATGTCACCTTGTATTCTTTGGATTGATGAACTAGATAAAGGCTTCAGTGCAGCGGGCTCCAGTGATGATTCTGGCCCCTTTAAGCGAATGTTTGGTACCTTACTCAGTTGGATGCAGGACAACAAGAAACCCTGTTTCATTTTTGCAACAGCCAATAACATTGGAGGATTGCCAAAGGAGTTCTTCCGAAGTGGACGATTTGAGGAATTATTTGCAGTATATCTGCCAACTGGTCAGGAGTGTGCAGAAATTTTTGTAGCAAGGATGAAAAAGATTCAAGGAGAGGTTTTGAGGGCAACAGGGTCTCCAGTATTTGAAGAGGACTGCTTAAGAGAAGAACTCATGCTAAGCATTGTCAATGGGCACTTAGTGAAAAATGAGGTACCAAGAATTGTAGTAGGTGCAGATATACAAAAAATTGTAAATATGGCGCTTATTCATTTACAAGGAAGTAAAATCATTACGGTAAGGTTGTGGGAAGAATCCCTTATACGAGCCATTGAAGAGTGTACGGTTTATGGTGATGGGAGTGAAAATCTAGACAGTATTGCAGTAGGTTATTGTAGGATGCTGCGCAAGGGCTTTAAGCCTACATCAGCTAAGGTTTTATTTAAGTCTGAGGATTATTTGACGGAGAATCTCCCAAATCATAAGGCAGATTACCAGGAAAAGCTTGAGATTCTACAATTTTCAGAGGAAGCCTCCTCTTTTACTGGATATGATCAAGCAGTGTATAGGCAGCTAAGGGCACGCATTAATGAGTTAGCTCCAGAAATGGAAAAATTGGAAAAGCAACGTATGTTAATGAGGTGATGAGATGGTAGTAGAAGTATTATTAGCTGTTGCAGCAGGAATGGTAATGGAAGTTGTCTATACCTTTATTGAAGAGCTATGGGGTGCACGTAGTGAACCAAAAGAAATACCACTTGCTCTGCAGTCAGAAATGAGCACCTATGATGAAAAGATGATAGGAGAAACCCAGAGACTGGTAGAATCTGTTTTTTGTCAAGAAGGGAAATCGGTTGTAGAGTCTGTAAAGGAAATGAGTAATTTAGAACGAATCAAGAAAGCTGAAGAATTTGCAAAAGAGCTGGCGAAACTCTATGGACTTGATATTGAAATCGATGTGACCGTTGCACCTCCAGAGATGTGTGGTGGATATTATTGGAATAATAAAAAGGCCTGCTTTAATCTAGTAGAGCTAATGATGGATGCCAATGCGCCTAACTTTGATAAGCATATTGCCAATTTTATTGATACGGTCATCCACGAAGAACGCCATGCCGTGCAGCATCAATCCATTTTAGAAAATGGATTTTGGGAGATTGATGAAGCACACAGTCGGGCTTGGGCTGGCAATATGCAGGAAGGAAACTATATTCGGCCGGAGGTAGATGTTAGAGGGTATCGTCTTCAACCAATAGAAAATGATGCATTTACATTTGCTAATTTAGTAATGGAAGGAGTGACTATCTAATGAAAATAAACAAAGGAGAATTTTTAGAATTATTTGGTGATGAGGGGTATTCTTTATGGGAATTAGAACATCTTTTTTATGTGGTTTGTAAGATGGATAGAAAAGTACGTCATTGGGTAATCCAATGGCTGATGGGAAAAGGATATCCCAAGGAGAGACTCGAAGGGATGTCAGTAGGAGAACTTGTGGAGAAGCAAGGGATGAAACCACTAAATGCCTTCATCGTCATGGATTGGCTCATCAAAGACCCTGAGGCGGCAAAATACAGCCTGACACGTTCACACATGGGAATTACTATTGATGATGAGACAAGGCAACAGCTTATGGAAGCTATAAAAAAAAGAGGAGAAGTATTGGAGGAAAGTCAGCCATTGGAGGCCGAGCAAAGTGAAGAAAGCATTGAAGATGAAGAAAATGAACTCTAAAAAGTTGGCCACAACCCAGAAAAATAATTTAAACAACTTATATATAAAGATAGAGGAGAGCCTCAACTTTCGTAGATGTGTGGAGGCTTTAGCAGAAAAGCATTCAAAACCTTTGTGATAAGAGCGTATTGACATTTCACTTGCCTTTTATATTGTCTATCTAGAAGGACAGTTGGGATATAAAAAAGGTAGATACAGTAAAACCTATAGAATGGAAGATTAAAATGGCTCTATTAGATTTTTTCTCAAAACGAGGTGGGCATAAAAGAAGATCAGATGAGACTATTGATGAAGCCTATCAATATGATCTTCAGTACAAAATGATTTTTGATTTTTTGTGTCAGACTTTTTTTAAATTTCATGATTACTATGGGACCTACGATTTTGGAGAGTATGAGATGCCCATACAGGGACTGCGTTTTCAAAATATGAACTGCATTACATTAGATGAAATCAAGGCGTTATGTTTGGATGAAAAGGGAGAAAAGTTGCCCTCCATACTATTGACAGAGGACTTTCCCATAGCTAAGAGACTAAGGCAAGTAACCAAAAGCTATTATCAGCAGAACCTACGTGAATTTGCTGAGGCGCCTCATACCGTAATCGTCATGTGCTATCGGAAATATGTTTTAGAGACCATCTATTTCTTGGCTTCTCAGGAAATCGATGAAGCATTTGAAAAAATTAAGAATCAGGCTAACAAGTATTATGTGTATAAGGAAGTAAGCTTTACTAGTGGGGTGATTGACTTTATCTATCACAAGGGAGATTCTTTGGGAGAACTATTTGAGATAGCTAAGAAGATGAAACGTACAATAGACGATAGAGAGGAGGTCAAAGTCCTTCTTAAGGTGGAGGAATCCGATTTTGATGTAAGTCTATTACAGCTAGAGAAGATACGAAGTGCAGTAAAAGCTGGGAAAATGACAGGATACTTTTATCCTATTAGAAATCCATATGGAAAGACAATGGGCTATTACGTTTATGCTTTAGAAGATAGGTCTTGTCATGAGGAGGATAGTGCTTTTGAACGTTATTACTCTGTGGAAGAGGATAGGGCATTAGGGCCTTTTTGCCTAGCTGATAGTGAGTTATCCAAGAAATTAAGGCGGCTTGTCCATCAAATGATTTGCGATAGCGTACCTGGCGATTATTTGTTCCGCGAGGAATCTAAACCTATTCGGTTATTTCATATGAAACAAGTCTATGTGACAGAGGAGAGACTTGCTGCCTTAACAGAATATAAGGGAGAGGTAGCCAAGGGATTAACCTTGGAAATACCCAAGGAAATAGATGGGTATAAGATTTGGAGATTGGATAAAAATTGTTTTAGAGGCCTACAGGAACTAGAAGCAGTGAAGCTTACGGAAAGCATTAAGTATATTGAAATGGGTGCATTTGAAGATTGCACAGGCTTAAAGGAGCTAATCATTCCCAAAACTGTGGAACGTATCGGTGCTGCAGCTTTTAGGGGATGCCACAACCTGACATTAGTTGTGGAACGCTCAAGTAAAGAGGCTATGAAGGATACCTATTATCCGTGGGGACTTGATGAGACACAAATTAGGTGGAATAATTTTTTTTAAAATAGAAAAATAGAGTTATAAGGCAACTGAAGTGGAACATAAAAGTGGCATACAACTAAGAAAGGTTAATAATCATAAAGGATGCAAGAGATTGGAATAAAAAAAAGAAATAACTATAGCTCTTTGTTGTATAAAATTTTAACCCACCTGTTCATAACACCTTGAAAGGTATTTGACAAAATATTACTCTAATAAGAACTACCAGACTTCAGATAAAGAGGTCTGGTAGTTTTTTGGTTACTTAAGGAAGGAATATAATACTAAAATTTTATTTAAAACAATAATATTTCTTAATATTTGAAATAAGATAATTATATAGGCCTAGTTCACAATGGAAGGTAAAAATAAATGGAAAAAAGAAAATATCTTAGAGTCATTAATATCAATGGAATGCTCACGCGTTTTAGGTATCTCTCCCTTTTTTTAACTTCATATTTTTATATGTTTATCGTGAATGAGCGCTCGTGGCAAACAAAAATTTTAGTTGTAGTTGGGCTAGTGTTTATAGCCATACTGATGAATGCTATTTACTTAAATGAAAGGATAAACAAGATAGGACTTATAGCTGCTTTATTTGCAGAAACAATAGGCAATGTTTTTTTATTAAGCTTATCTGGTAATTTTCAAAGCCCTTATATTTGGTATGTGTTAAATACAGTGATTATAGCAGGAGTTAGACTTGAAAGTTATATCTGTTGGGCTGATTTGGCTATTTATATAAGCCTTTTAGGAATCACAACGATTTATGATCGTATGTTGCATCCTGTGCAGGCCAATACCTTTTTTGCTGATATGAACATTACAGTAGGATTAGTAATGGCTACATTTGCTTTTCAAATCATTATGAAGCATGTGAGAAAGATAGAGGATAAGACAGATGAGCTGTTGATACTCAACGAGAAGTTGAGTAGTGCCAATGAGAAGGTTGAAGAAACGATGACTTATATGTGTAAAATTTATGAGATTATTCATCTTTTTAGTACCCAAAACAATAGGCAGGATCTTATTCAGCTTATTCTAGATTACACCACTAAAATGTTTAAAGTAAATGAAGTATTTTTTATCGAAACAGGAAAAGATGAAGAGCACTTTGAATTTTATGGGAATAGAGTTGACAAGATAAAGACGGCTTTACTCATAAATAAAGCTTTTGCTGTATGGCAAGGGCAAGGTGAACCCAATAGCAAATGGGTTTTAGAGACGGGAGAGGAAAGCTTTACCTGTGTGCCAATAGGGTATATTTATAAGCAATTTGGTTTGCTGCTTATAGAAGGGATACAGGATGCGGAGCAGCTCAATAGTATTATTCAGCTAAGTGGGATGCTGTTTAAAAAATTTGAAGTTGAAGCGATTAATGAAGAGTTACTTATTAGTGAGGAACAAAATCGTATTGCTAATGAGATCCATGATCAGGTGTTACAGAAATTATTTGGTGTAACATGTAACCTTTTTGCATTGGCAAAAAAAACCTATAGTTTAGATAAAGAACTCATAAGGCAGGAAATCAATTCCAATCGCGAAATACTGCATAAAGCCATGACAGAATTACGTCAGACAATTTATGGATTAAGCTGGGATAAGGAGGGAAAAAGCAGCTTTGAGACACATGTTGAAGAATACATAAAAGAGATGCAAAAACTCTATCACGTTCCTATTCAATTTCAGTGGACAGGGGAACTTCAATGGCTTACAGCCAAAGAGCAGACGGCTTTATACCGTATTATCTGTGAAGGGATATCCAATGGGATAAGGCATGGAGAAGCCACCACTATAATGATAGATCTAGCTATAAAGGAAACCCATATGCAGCTGTGTATAAAAGACAATGGTAAAGGATTTAATAAAACAAAGCTAGAGAAAAATCGGCAAATGGGGTTAGGGCTTAGAAATATGCAGCATCTGTCGAGAGATTTAGCAGGAAAGATGGAGATTGATACACAAGAGGGAAAGGGAACTTTACTAAAAGTAAGAATACCTAATAAAGTCTAGATAAATAGGGGAGAGGTAACATGAAATTATTGATTGTAGATGACCATGAGATTGTAAGGAAGGGGCTTATTGCTAGCTTAGCTATAGAACAGCTATTTGATAGGATAGATGAGGCAGATAGCATCGAAAAAGGGATGAAATCTCTCATCTTAAATCAACCAGATATGACGATTATAGATATCAATTTAGGGAATAAGGGAAATGGCTTAACACTTATAGAAAAGGCTAAAGAGAAAAAGTTAAGTACCCAGTTTATTGTCCTCACCTCTTCTTCAAGAGTAGGGGATTTTTTAAGAGCTAAGACATTAGAAGTGGAGGGGTATATTTTAAAGGACTCCGATATGGAAGATATTATCTATGGTATTCGTTCTGTGATAAGAGGACGTAAATTCTATGATGCCCAAATTGAAATACAATTAGAGCAGCATAAGGACCCTTTAAAAGAAAAGCTAACAGAGAGGGAATATGAGGTGCTGGTGGAGCTGGGAAAGGGTTTAACCAATGGGCAGATTGCAGAAGCTCTTTTTATTACAGAGAATACGGTGAAAAAGCATATTAGTAATTTAATGAGTAAGTTAGAGCTTGCTCATCGGACAGAAGTAGCACTTTTTGCTGCCAAGAGGTGGCGAAGAGCAGAAGACTAATTGGTCAAAAAGTAGTAGTATAAATACTTGATATTGGTAATGTATGGAAATTGGGTCTCCCCTATAATAACATTATAAAGAAAACCCATTAGTGGTTAAAAAATATTAAAGGGGAGATTTTGGAATGAAAAAATCAAAATTAATGGTAGGCGTATTAGTTGCATCCATTGCATTACTTGGAACAGGTTATGCGTACTGGACAGATCAATTAACACTTAATTCCACAGTAGGAACAGGAAAATTAGATATTATTTATAATTACGCCCCAGACCTTAGTATAGGAGAATTAGAAGAAACTAAAGCTTCTTCATCAGATCAATTTAGTGAAAAACCTTCTACACCAGGAAATCCTGAGGATGCGTATATTTCATTCGAGTATGAAAAAATAGCTAAACCTTTTAAAGATTTGAAATTTAATTTTGACGGCTTGTTTCCAGGTAGTTTTGTTACAGTTGAATTTGTAGCTTCAAACGTTGGAAGTATTCCAGCAGTTATTGACAATGTGGAGGCCTCATTTTCTGGCAGTCAATCGTTAAGGGATAAATTAGAAGTAGAGTTAACAGGAAGTTATTTAGAGGAACTAAATAGTACAGGTGCCGCTCTGCCACTTACCAATCAACCAGTAAAAGGATCATTAAATGATTTAGAAAAACTTATGACTCAGCTTTATGGTAATGTGAAAATAGGGCCTGCGGGGATGGTTACAACGCATATGAAGATTACATTTCCGGGCAATGCAGCTACTGGTAATCAATTAGAAGGAGAGAAATTTGGTATGGAAGTAAAGACAAACTGGATTCAGCACAATGCATTAACTACTGCAGAAAAAGCAACAGAACCACAACCCACAGAATAACCTGAAGAAAACAATAAAAAAGGATCTGGACGTAGACAGTCATAACAGACTGCAGAATAATCTGAGATTAACAATGGAAAATAACATAGAAATAGGTAAATTAATAAGTGGCTAGATAAAAGTTAAAATAAAAGCTAACAAAATAGAAGAGGAGATTCTGAGGTGAGAATCACCTCTTCTATTTACGTACTACTTTAGTAGTAGAAGAGATTAAACTTTAGGAGCAATGAGAGGAAGGAATAAGGACATAAAATGAGAAGGGAATAGTAATCCAAGGAGAGAGATGCAATGAAGAAGAGAAACTTCTTAATAGGAATTGCAATAATAAGTGTAGCCTTTTTGGGCACAGGCTATGCCTACTGGAATGACAGCCTAACAGTTAATGCCATCGTGCAAACGGGAAAGTTAAAAATGGTTGCTAAACAAAAGGAAAGCAGAGATGAAAATGAAAAAGGGATCACTTCAGAAGTCATAGAAGGAGATAGAGGCTTTTGTTATCGATTAGATAAAAGACTTATACCTGGGAGTGGTTATAAATTTGAAGCGGCATTTATTAACCAAGGGACACTACCAGCTGTATTAGAAGAAGTAATGATAACGCCATCTGCTAATGCAGATACAGAAAGTTATGAGTCACTTTATGGTTCGAAAATGGTATTCATTTTACAAGATGAAAAGGGAGGGCTTATACGCCAGTTAGAGATTGAAGGGGAGATGCCACTCATATCACTCGCAACCCAAATCAATAAGAAATTGCAAGAGGAAGAAGCTTTTAGGATAGAAGTAGGGCAAAGTATTGTTTTAAAGGGGAAAGTTATGCTTAATCCAAAGCTGACTTCTAAAAATGGGAAAAATAAATGTGAAGGTAAAGAAGCAAGCTTTGATATTAAGTTGATGTATAAACAACATAACCAGTAGGAGTGACTGGTTAATTAATGGGGAAGGGGGAGGAGAATGTGTGCTAGAAAATTTAGCAAAATATATGTACTCGCCTTGCTGGTTACACTAGTGAGTAGTACTTTAGGAATAAGCTATGCTTACTGGACAGATGTTAATATCCTCCATTGCCAGGTTAAAACAGCAAAGTTTACACCTGCAGAGACAGGATCAACTCAATCCAAGTACAAGATAAGAAGTATGGAATGGGATAGTTTATTAACGTGCAATTATGATCAGGAGACAGTGGAGATGGTGATAGAGGCAGAGGAAGAGGAAGGTATTGAAATACCCCTTACCTATGCAGGGTATGAAATTTATACCATAGGTGAAGGGGGTTATTTTTCAGATGCAGCCCATGAGGCAGACGGTTTGCTTATTGAAAATAGAGATATTACGCGAGGTAAGGTGCAATATTATGAACTAGGAGCAGATAACCTACAAGTACAATTGAATATAGATAAGGAACAATTAGCAACTACCCTAGAGGCCAAAGGAATATGTTCAACTTCTCCATGTATGGTACGATTAAAAGTATTTTTAAAGCAAGAAGGCTATGATGTAAATGATGAAGCAGGCTGGGGGTATAGTATGACAAAGAGACTTCAAGGGATCTTTAGAGAACCTAAAGTAGAAGAAGTTGATAGTATAAAGAAAGAACCTGGAGTAGTCAATGCACAAGAAGTTGAGAATTTAAATGAGGTACCTGTACTAGGCAATGAGCAAGAAGTAATTGACGAAAAATAAAAGGAGGAGCATGTGATAGGGGAACTTACTAATACTCAGTATAAAAAAATAGCGAATCGTTTGGTGCTACTTATTCTCCTTTTTTATACTCTGGAAAACTCCTTTGTAGCAAACTATATAGGGGGGACACTGTTTGTATATGGAGTAAAGCCACTTTTTTATAGCCTCATTGCAATGATCATAGCCTGGACGGTACCTAAAGTCCGTTCGTGTGGTAAATTGCTCCACCAATCAACAGTGTATACCTGGGCCTTTAACTGTGGTGTTATTTATATAGTAGCGAATATACTAGGGGGGGTTATTCAAGGTTTTGGGAAAAGTCCTTATAATCTCACCCCACTAGGCATCCTAACGAACGTCTGGACAGTAAGTAGTGTACTAATAGGAAGAGAAATGATACGCGCTTATGTGATTAATAGTCATAAAGGCCTAAAGTCTAAGGTTTTCTTTGGAGCAGTTGTTCTTATTATGACATGTACGACTATACGCTTGGCTGAAATAAAAGGGCTAAGTGATTTAGAGACATGGACTATTTTTCTGGCAGAAAGATTAATGCCGGAGTTATGCCAGAACCTATTAGCAACTTATCTCGTGATGTACGCAGGATCACTGGCATCTATCCTTTATTTAGGGATGATAGAAGCTGTCATGTGGCTGTCACCTATATTACCTAATATCAATTGGTTAGGTAAAGGGGTCATAGGGATGCTCATTCCCGTATTTTGTTTAGTATATATCCATACTCAGTATCTGAACCTTACGAAAAAAATAAAAATGTATAAGGAAAAGCAAGAGAAATTAATAGAGTGGGTACCTGTTACCTTAATCACTATTAGTTTTATATGGTTTGTAGTAGGGGTATTCCCGATTTATCCTTCAGCCATAGCCACAGGGAGTATGCAGCCCCTCATAGATCCGGGAGATGTCATCCTCTTAGAGAAGATAAAAGATATAGAAGATGTGAAATGCTTAAAGGTAGGAGATGTTATCCAATTCAAGAGAGGGGATATATTGATTACCCATAGGATTATAGAAGTAGTAGAAGAGCAAAATGGATTCGTCTTTCGAACAAAAGGGGATAATAATTCTGTAGAAGATAGGCAGGTTGTTGTACCAGAGAATTTGAAAGGTATCCTCAAAGGCATAGTACCTAAAGTGGGGTATTTAACGATTCTATTAAAGAGTCAGGATTTAAGTAGCTTAGAAGAGGTAGAATTCTGAAGACTACTGGGGATGGGGAGTGATAAGCGTGAGAAGGAAGAAAGGAAAAATAATAGGCCTAACACTTATTATTGGAGCCATTTTATTACAAGTAGGTTATGCAGCTACTGTCAATATAGAGGGAATGAATGGCACAGCAGACTACAAGGTGGTATTAGAATGTAGTGGGGGTGCAAAAGATGACTATATTACAGAACCCACTATTGAGGATATGGGAAGTGGAACGGTTGCCATAACAGTAGGTAATTTATATCCAGGTGGGAAGTTCACAGTTAATAGTACCATCCGAAATACGGGTGCAAGGGATGTATTATTTAAAGGTATAGATATTGCTTATCTAGAAGGAGAGAAAGAACTTTATAATAGCCTTGTTATCTATGAAGAGGATAGAGAGTTTGTAGGTCTAGAAACTTATGAAAGTCACCTCGCCCAAGCTATGAAACTGCGTTATAAAGATAATATCTTTAGGTCAGGTGAGGCAGCATTTTTACCTTTAACAATAGGCATGTCACCGGATGAAATAGGGTTACAAGGAAAAAGCGTCCATTTCAAAATGAGTATTATATATGAACAATACCTACCTACTATAGAAGATGGAGGCTCAGGAAATAGTAATTCCCCAAATACAGAGCCTACACAGCCTGAAAAAGTGCCAAGTAACCCTACTCAGATAGAGGAAGAGGCTGTACCAGGTGGACCAGTTGCTATAGAAGAGGAAGCTGTACCAGGTGGGCCTGTCACTATAGAGGAAGAGGATCTGCCAGCAGGACCAACAAAATTACCTCAGACGGGTGGCTTACCTACACTATTTATCTATGGAATAGGAATAGTTATGCTAGGTAGTGGCATAAGTATTTATAGGATGTCAAAAAAACAAAAATGATTACTTGAAAAGGGCTTCCACACGGGTAGCCCTTTTCGGCACGTTAAAAAGATATAAGGGGGAGCAGGATGAAGAGGTTTAAACGAATAAGACTACATAAGTGGGTAAGAAGGATGCTTATAGGGGGACTAGTTGTATTAAGCCTAGTAGGCATAGGGGTTCTAGTAAAACAGGTTAAGGGTGAGCATATAGAGGAACAACAGCGTTCACTTTATGACTATAGAATGAAGTCAGCGCTTAACTACCAGGTCCATTTGTTACCAAACAAACTTTATGAAGAAGGAAAGCAGGGAGAAGAAGAAACCTATCTTGCAGCATTTGTTCATAAGATCGAAGTAGGTCTAGAGAGTATTTTTGAAGGAAGTGGGGTAGCAG
>JAEYNQ010000161.1 GCA_023412455.1 Bacillota bacterium | reverse complement strand
GTATCCCTTATAATTAAAACGCTATTAGAATAGTAGTAGTTTATTTTCAATATTAAAGACAACAGACACTTTTTGTGTCTGTTTTTTGAGATATAGAAGAGAGATACGGCGTAAAGGTGAAAGAAGGAATGAAAAATGATACTAGTCATTGATGTAGGGAATACCAATATTGTACTTGGGGCTATGGAAAATGGCAACTTACTAGGTTTATATAGATTAACAACAATGACGCCTAGAACTTCTGATGAATATGGTGTAACAATGGTTGAACTTTTAAGGCAAAAGGCTATTACCCCTGAAGATATTGAAGCTGTTATTATTTCATCTGTGGTACCAGATATTATGTATTCACTAAACAATAGTATTAAAAAGTATTTTAATAAAAAAGCAATGATAGTGGGTCCAGGTCTAAAAACAGGTTTAGCTATCCGTACAGATAACCCAAGAGAAGTGGGAGCAGATCGGATTGTTAATGGAGTAGCAGGCTTCGAGCTTTATGGAGGGCCTTGTATGATCATTGATTTTGGAACAGCCACAACCTATGACATCATTAATGAAAAAGGTGAGTTTATTGGAGGAATTATAACACCAGGTATACGTATTAGCGCGGATGTACTTTGGCGTAATGCTGCCCAACTCCCTCATATAGAGATTAAGAAAACTAAAAGTATTTTAGATTGTAAAAATACTGTAAGCAGTATGCAAACTGGACTTGTTTATGGATGTATTGGACAAGTAGAATATATTGTTAATAAGGTAAAACAAGAACTCGGTGTGCCCCATTTAAATGTTATTGCTACAGGTGGATTGGCAAAGGTTATTCAAGATGGGACCGCAGTCATTGATCATTATGATGGCCTTCTTACACTTAAAGGTTTAGAACTGATTTATAACAAAAACAGGTAGGAAAACGATGAAATTTGGAAACATAACAACAAAAAATAATGTATTTTTGGCACCTATGGCCGGTGTAACAGATTTACCTTTCCGATTGCTGTGTAAAGAATTTGGTTGTGGGATGCTTTATTCAGAGATGGTGAGTGCCAAAGGCCTTTTGTATGAAAATGAAAAAACCAATAATCTTATTTATATAGATCCTAAGGAACATCCTGTAGGGGTACAACTTTCAGGCAGTGATCCTCAAATCCTAGCCAAGATGGCTCAAAAGATTGCTGAGAGTGATGTAGACTTTATTGATATTAATATGGGATGCCCTGCTCCTAAGATTACCAAAAATGGAGAAGGTTCTGCTCACCTAAAAAATCCAGAACGTATTGGCGAAATTGTTTATGCAGTAGCCAAGGCTCTTGATAAACCATTGACAATAAAAATTCGTAAAGGATTTGATGAGGATTCAATTAATGCCCTCCAAGTTGCTAAAATTATTGAAGAAGCTGGAGCAAGTGGGCTTACCTTACATGGGCGTACAAGGGAGCAATTTTATAGTGGAAAAGCAGATTGGGATATTATTAAAGCTGTGAAAGAAAGTATCAGTATACCTGTCATAGGAAATGGAGATATTAAATCTCCAGAAGATGCGAAACGCATGATGGACTATACGGGCTGTGATGCAGTGATGATTGGTAGGGGTGCACAAGGAAATCCTTGGATTTTTAAACGAACCATTCATTATTTAGAAACGGGTGAGCTTTTACCTGAACCCCCTTTTGAAGAGCGTGCTGCCCTTATTTTAAGACATGCTAAAATGCTCATAGAGTATAAGGGAGAATATACGGGTATTCGTGAAATGCGTTCTCACTTAACGTCTTATGTAAGAGGTGTGCATGGTGCTGTAGAATTTAGACGCATGCTTACTGGTGTTGAATCATATGATGATATACAAAGGCTTTTAGAAATGTGTCAACACAAGATTAACAGCAGTAGTAAAGGTCATTTTTGACAGCCTAGGAGAGGTATAGTATTTTAGGCTTAAGGAAATATATAAGCAAACAGAAGGAATTGTTTCTGTAAGTTGACAATGTATGCTACCATAGGTTATAATTGTGGAATTATAAAATGAATGCTTAATAGGTAGCAACGTTATTTTGCTAGAAAGATAAAAAACTTCTATTATGTTATGAAAGGAAGCAAAAAGATGGCAAGTAAAAAAGTATTACTCACATATGAGGGGATTCAAACATTAGAGTCAGAGCTTGAGGCTTTAAAAACAGTAAGGCGAGCAGATGTTGCTCAAAAGTTAAAAGAAGCTCGTGCACAAGGGGATTTGTCTGAAAACGCAGAGTATGACGCAGCTAAGGAAGAACAAGCAGAGATTGAAACGCGAATCATAGAATTAGAAACAATGCTAAAAAATGCAATGGTTATAGATAGTGATGAATTTACTCATTTAGATTCAGTTAAACCAGGCTGTAAGGTGAGATTATATGACTATACATTTGAAGAAGAAGTTATTTATTTAATAGTAGGTTCTACAGAAGCTGATCCTGCAAATGGTAAAATTTCCAATGAATCTCCTGTAGGAGAAGCCTTGTTAAATCATTCGGTAGGCGATGAAATAGAAGTAGAAACAACAGATGGTATAGACAAATATAGGATATTGGATATTACTAATTAGTAAGGGATATAGCAAAGGAGGAACGACATTGTCTGAGCAAGTAGAGAGTCAAAATGGAGCAGAAATGCTGCAAAATACCAATGAACTCATTAAGGTAAGATATGATAAATTAGCAGCACTACAGCAGAAAGGGAAAGATCCTTTTAAAGAAACAAAATTTATTGTAACAGCTTATAGTGAAAGTGCTAAAAAAGCCTTTGAAGAATTAGAAGCAACAGGTACATTAGAAGAACATGAAATGTCAGAGCGAACAAAGCTTTCAGTAGCTGGACGTATTATGGCCAAACGTGATATGGGAAAAGCATCCTTTATTGCCATTCAAGATCAAGAAGGTCGTATTCAATCGTATGTAAGAAAAGATGAACTGGGTGAAGAGGATTACGTAGACTTCAAAAAATTTGACATTGGGGATATTGTTGGAATTGACGGCTTTATCTTTAGAACACAAAAAGGTGAAATCTCTGTAAGAGCCAAATCCGTTAAGCTTTTATCTAAGAGTTTACAAATTTTACCTGAAAAATATCATGGCTTAAAGGATACAGAGATGCGTTATCGTCAACGCTATGTGGACCTTATTGTTAATCCAGAAGTAAAAGATACTTTCTTAAAACGTAGTGCGATTATACGTTCTATGAGAAACTTCTTAGATAATCAAAGATTTATTGAAGTAGAAACACCTGTTCTTCATTCCATTGCAGGTGGGGCTGCTGCTCGTCCATTTGTGACCCATCACAATGCGTTAGACATTGATATGTATATGCGTATTGCTCCAGAGCTTAAATTAAAACGCCTTATCGTAGGTGGCTTTGATAGAGTCTATGAAATTGGACGTGTATTCCGTAATGAAGGGATGTCTGTAAGGCATAATCCAGAGTTTACCATTATGGAGCTGTATCAAGCTTATGCGGATTATAATGATATGATGGATATTACAGAAGCACTTATCAGAAATGCTTGTAAAGAAGTAAATGGAACAGGTATTATCGAATATAACGGTGTTGAGATTGACCTTGAAAAACCATTTAAGAGAATTTCTATGGTAGACGCTGTTAAAGAGTATACAGGCATTGACTTTAGAGCCATTGATCTTGAGGAAGCTAAAAAGCTTGCAAAAGAGAAAAAGGTTGAGATTCAAGACCACTTCTTAAAAGGGGATATTTTAAATGCGTTCTTTGAAGAATTCGTTGAGGAAAATCTTATTCAACCTACCTTCTTAACAGAGCATCCAGTAGAAATCTCTCCCCTTGCAAAACGCAAACCAGAAGACCCAGAATATACTGAACGCTTCGAGTTATTCATCGTAGGTCGTGAGCATGCCAATGCATTCTCAGAGCTTAATGACCCTATAGACCAAAGAGGCCGTTTCAAACGTCAAGAAGAGCTTCGTGCAGCTGGTGATGATGAAGCCTG
>JAEYNQ010000129.1 GCA_023412455.1 Bacillota bacterium | reverse complement strand
ATAAGCCAAAAGGTTGCAGTAGGGTTGCAGTAAGATTTCTGACAATTAAAAAGCCATAGCATTATGGCCATGGCTAAAAGTTGAAAATAGTATTTAGTTTTTGTACTTCATCAGTCATTTGCTGAGGTGTTACATGGGTATAGATATTCATAGTAGTAGTAATATCATTATGCCCCATGAGGGATTGTACCGTTTTAACTGGTACATTATTTTCAAATAGTCTAGTAGCGTAGGTATGGCGCATAGAGTGAAATTTCTTGTGTTCAATGCCTGCTGCTATTAATGCCCTAGCATAAGAACGAGTTAAATTTCTAGTGTCCAGGTATCCGCCTAAGTCGGTACAAAACACTAGATTATTTTTTTGGAATAAATCACCGTATTTTAATATTCTTTTATCCTGATCAGCCTTATGCCTTTTTAATTCTTTAATAATGTTAGTAGGTAGAGGAATGGTCCTGGTGCTGCTCTTAGTTTTAGGGTCATGTTCTAATACTGACCATGTCCTGGTCCCATCTTTACCTACCTTGGATAATCTTGAAATAGCATGAGTAACACTTAAAGAATTATTTACCATGTCCACATTATCCCACTTCAGGGCCATCAACTCTCCAAGCCTTAGGCCGCTGCCCAATGCTAGTATAAATAGCATTCTATTTTTATTCTTGTCCAATGATTTTATAAATAGCTGCTGCTCCTCCTGGGTAAAGAACGTAATGTCATTATCCTTATCGGTATCAGCAGAAGTTTCTGACTTAGGCATAGTTACCAATGAACAATAGTTCCTGACAATATAGCCTTGCTTTATAGCATCATTAAGGCATGTTTTAAGCGTTTTATTTAATACCTTAATTGTGTTAGTGGTCTTGCCTTGCTCGGCTAGAGCATTGTAATAGGCTTGTATATGAGCGGTTCTAATGTCCACTAACTTCTTTTTGCCTAGGCTTGAATCCTTTATATAGTTTCTATATATCCCTTCATAGCGTTCAAAAGACGTATCTTTTAATTCGTTAATCCTAAATTCAAATAGCCAGGTGTAAAACCATTGCTTCAATGTGATCTTATCGTTACTTGAAGTTAAACCACTATTTGATTGTGTTCTATATTCTGCCATACGGTCAATGACTTCTTGCTTCTTGTAGGAGCAGAAGGACTTCCTAATAAGCTTTCCCTTTTCATCTGTACCGATTGTAAGGGTAGCCTTATAGTACGTCTTACCGTTCTTTGTGGTGGTGTATATGGTACCCTCACCATTGGCCTTAGAACGTGGCTTGCGTTTCTTTGGTTGTTCGGTAGTCATCTACTCACCTTCTTTTCTGTTTACCTTTAACATTGTGTTTACTATAGAGTTGCTGCTTTTTAGTTCTATTTCAAGAACTAGAAGTAGCTTAGATATTAAGTCTTCTATATCTTTTGAGGAAAGTTCTATTGCTAAATATTCACCCTTTGTTTTTTTACATAGCAAAGTGTGTAATGATGAAATTGTTGTTTTTTCTAGTTTCTCAATATCTTTACTTCTAAGTGAGTCAATTGTTGTTTGTGTATTTTCTATTCTAATACTAGCTAATATAGGTTTACTTTCTTCTTCATCTGCATCCGCTAAAAGTACTTGTTTGCTTGCATTAAGTGCCTTTGCAATCTCTTCTAGTACATTCAAAGGGATTTCTATTAATCCTTTCTCATATTTCCTTACTGAACTTTCAGTTTTTCCTATACATCTAGCTAACTCCTTTTGAGTCATTTGATTAATCATTCTTAATTGCTTAATTTTACTACCTATTTTAACGTTATTCATATTGTCACCCCTTAATAAGAAATATATCATTAGCGACATTTTAAATCAATATTTATTTAAAAACATATTGACAACGACAATTATAATGACTATTATTAAATCATAAAACGACATTTTAAATGTCGCAATATAGACTGGTGGTGAGAATATGAAGTTATCAGTAGAAAAAATGGATATATTACTTGCTAATAATGTAATGCCTATTCAGAAGTTATCTGAAGCTAGTAGTGTATCAAAAGTAACAATAGCAAGAATGAGGTCAGGCAAGCAAGAACCACGCCCACAGACCTTAGGAAAGATATGCAAGGCCTTAGGTTGCAAGGTTGAAGATTTACTTCAAGAAGAGTAGTAGGATGACAGAAAATTCTAACAGGACTAATTTGGTGTGGTGAAAATGACAAAGCATACCCTATTAGAAGTTATGAGGGACTCACGACCAAATGGCATTGAGTTAAACTTCTAGTTCAAGCAGAGTAAGACTATAACTTTAAGGAAAGGATGATCTAATGGCAGACATTAAGACTAAAACAGAGTTAGCAGCTGAGATTCTACAAAACCTACTTGATAATGGAATGATCTCATTGGAATATGGCAGCGAGTTTTTTGAGCAAGGTAAGCAAGAAGTTATTGAAGAGATTAAACGAAAGATTGATGATTATGTGATTCTTGAGGGGAGAGTGATTGAATGAGTGAAACAGTAAGAGACCTTACCGAAATGGTTAAAGAGCATAGACGTAAAGTTGAAGAAAAAACAATAGGTGTTAAAGAGTTTGCTGAAATTATGGGAGTTGGTGAGAGTACCGCTAGAGAAATGCTTAGGAGCAGTAACCCACCACCATATATTAAGGTCGGAAACAGGTACAGAATTATTATTTCACGGATTGATGAATGGCTAAATAAATTAATCGGCCAAGAGTTCTAGGCGGTGATACATAAATGGAAGGATGGATAAGCTTATACAGAAAAGTTTTAGATAATCCTATTGTATGTAAAGACTCAGATTACTTTAGTGTATGGGTTTATCTATTACTTAATGCAACACATAAAGAATATCCTGCATTGTTTAAAGGTAAGAAAATAATGCTTCAACCAGGGCAATTAATTACTGGAAGAAAGAGCATTGCAGAAATATTTAAGATTGATGAAAGTAAAGTTAAACGGATACTAATTGACTTGGAAAATGACCAACAGATTGACCGACAAAGAAGTAATAAAAACAGCTTAATTTCAATAGTTAATTGGAGTAAGTACCAAAATATTGACCAACAAAGTACCCAACAAATACCCAACAGATGCCCAACAAATGACCAACAAATGACCACAAACAATAATGTAATAACAAAACAACACAATAATGATAATAACCAACTAACTAACAAGGAGGTTGGAGAGTTAGCAAAACATTATTCTGATTGCTTTAGAAAGATGATACCACCTATTCATTTAGATAAGTTGAAGTCTTACTTAGATGATGGTCTAGAGCTGGAATTAATTAAATACATCATGGAGTATAGCAGTGATAAGAAAGAACCATGGAAATATTGCAGTAGGGTTCTTGAAAATAGTGTAAGAGATATGATTACTACAGTAGATGAATTTAAGTCAAGTTTAAAAACTAAAGAAGGAGCTGAAACAAGTGGAAGCAGTACAAAAGAGTTCAATTATGCAGAAGTGCGAGCAAATTGGGGAAGGTTATAGCAAGGAACCAGTATTAGATGAATTAGGTACTCCATGGTATGGATATGATGAAGCTCCTAAAGGAATACCTTACAGACAAGTACGATATAATGGTGGTTTACATTATGAACTAAAGGATGAATTCGGAAAGAGTCGTACTTATTGGGGGGTTGGAAATCCAAAGGAAAATTTTAATCAATCCATTGGGTTCACAGGTATTCCCCTAGAATATAGGTACAAAACATCAAAAGATTTCATGACTGATATATATAAGGATATTTCATCAGCAGGTGAAGCAAAGCTCAAAACAAGAAATTATATAAAGGAATACAAACAGTTCGCATATAAGGGAATAGGTCTTTATATGTATAGTCCAAGCACAGGAAGCGGAAAAACATTACTAGCTTGCTTAGTGGCTAATGGCTTAATTAAAACATATGGTGAAAATGTAAGATTTATTAAAGCGGCTATTTTATTTGAGGACTTAAAGAGGGAGTTTAATGGTTTTAATAGAGATAACCCACAGACTAACGACAAATTAAAGCAATTACAACAGACTCAAGTATTAATTATTGATGATTTAGGAGCAGAGAAAGTAACAGATTTCATTAATACAAAGATGTATGAGCTAATTAGTAGAAGATATGATTTACACAAGGTAACGATTTTTACAAGTAGAAAAGAAATAAAACAATTAAAGTATGATACTTCAATAGTAGCTGCTATTAACAGATCATGCATACCTATATTTTTACCAAATGAAGATGTAGCTAGTAAATTAGCAAGTGAAGAAAATAAAGAGCTAGAACAACTATTAAATCAAGTATAAGGAGAAATGAAATGTTCTGTACAGTAAAGCAGAATAAGAATAAATACGTCGTGTATCTGTCAGAACGAGTCAGAGAAGACGGAAAGGTTAAAAGTAATGACAAGTACCTATTTAGTTTGAAAGCTGAGGAAATCGAAAATAAAGCATATTATGACAAGGTACAATATACCAGTTTATCAGATGAAGAGAAGCAGCTAGTTATAAGCAAGTTAGAAAGTATGAGCATACCACTACATGATACTACAGAAGAAAAGACACTACATACCACTACAGTGGCAAGAGTTGAGTTTGAAATAGAAGTAGTTAATGACTGTAGGTTTATTAATTATAATTTCTATGCAGGGGATGTATTAGTTTATGATTTATCTGACTTTCAATTTGAAAAAATGGGACTAGGACAAATTTTGATTGGTATCGGAAGCCTTATTAAAGAAAAGGGCATAACTGATAGAAAAACAATAGAGTATCTAAAAACAAGGACAATTGATATATATGAGTACTATGATGATGAAAAAAGGAAACGTGAAGCAGAACGATCGACAGTGGCCAGTTATTATGAAAATACTATTTTCGCACTACAGATGAAAATAGCTGAATTAGAAAATAGTAGTGGCTCAATAAAACATACCACTACGACAGACCAAACAAAGGTTAAGAAAATTTATAGGGCATTGGCTAATAAGCTACACCCTGATAATGGGGGTTCAGATGAGTTAATGCAAATGTTGAATGAATTAAAGGACATGATTAATTAAAGGAGCTGATACATATGAAATTATTAAACATTAATTCAGTAGAGAAAGCTTTAATACCATGGGAGCACCTAAATGACCTTAAATATTTAAGGGAAATGGCTGAGGGTGATGAGTGCAGTGAAGCCATATATGCCTTTAATTATGGTCGTATAATTGGTATACAGCAAGAAAGAGCACGTCGTAAAGGGGAGGAGTACGAGAAAGCAATCTTAGCTGATGATCTATTCTTTGATTTATATAAGTTAGCTAATGAGGGCGCAGAGATTATTCAAACAGAGGACTTAGATGATTTCTTTGAACACATGAATAACTACGTAAATACTGAAATGATGGAAGCAGTTAGGGATAAAGTATCAAAAATGCTTAGTGTAATTAAGAAATTAGAATTGCAAAAAAGAAAAGAAGCCCCTAGGTAAACGGAAAATCTGTTCACTAAAGGCTTACATGATAACTTAAATTCGCACCTTAATTTTATCGTGTGAGTCTGAAAAATGCAATAGGGTTCGTCAAATTTGACGCAGGGGTAACGAAATTTAGTTTCCCCATGAAGCTGGGGAAAGATAAGATTTCCCAAAATGTTGGGAAAGGATAGGAGACGATAGAATGATTAAGATTAGAATTTCATATACAGATACAGAAGATATGCCAAAGGTACTAGAAGCATTAAAAGGGTTCAAAATCACACATATAAGTAAGCCTTATGATAAGAAAAATCGTAAGAATATGTACTTAGAACTAGAATAGTTTACACCAAAATAGGGGTTTTCTGATATGGAAACCCCTAAAATTATACATGAAAATGATATATATAAACAGCATTAAAACGTTGATAATCATAGAAAATAGCTTGTATACCCCCTAGGCATATGGTATAATATAGTTAAATAAATAAGGTACGAGTACCCTCTATGGGGATGGAGATCACATTCACATAGGGAAGCCGAAAGGCACGGGAAACAATAGACTAAGACTAACTTAGTTAATTGTTGCTCGTGCCTTTTTTATTTGTCATAAGCGTAATACAAGCAATACAAGGAGGATGATGGGTATGAATGCAACATTGGAGTGCTACACAACGAGATTACCAAAGATGGTAAAACAGTCAATAAAAGTTCTAGCGGCACAGCGAGGATGCACTCAGCAGGAACTTATTACAAAGCTAATTGCAAGAGAATGTCAAAAGAAGAAGGGAGTATGTAGTATGAAGGCGGACATAGAGGGAGATAAATTATAGGATATATAGATAAATTGATAAGCAAGGCTAAGAAGTTAGGGAGAAAGATGTTTAAGATACTATTTTTATAACAGGAGGAGAAAACAATGAGTAAATTAAGAAAAAGGATTGAACAAATAAAGGCAAGTAGAGAGGAAATGGTTTCTAGTAGATGGGCTAGTGTTAATAAGACTATTGCAGGGTTTAAAACACAGGTAAATGCTATTAATGAAGAATTAAAGAATACATCATATAAGCCCAGAAGAGATGAACTTATTGCTCAGAGAAATAAAGTTCTAGAAAATGCAAGGGAATTCTTTGACGCAGAACATACTGAGCAAAAGAAAATCTATGATGGATATAAAAATCAGTTCAAAGGAATTCTTAATATCAAAGAAGAGGATTTATCTGGAATTGACTTACTAAGTGTAGACCATTCAAAGTATAATACTTCATTCATTAAGGACTTTATTAACGTGTCTAGCAGAGAGCAGATAGAAGATATATTTGAAGATGCATGCTATACAGGAGAGTTTGAAAAAGCTAGGTTAATTCAGGTGTATGCTGAATTAAAATACAATCCTAAAGAGGATGTGGACGGAAACAATAGGCAAGATATTGTAAATAGACAAGCAGAACAACGAGCCAATAGAGATGCCACTAGCTTAGATAGAGTTAGGAGATTAGTTGAGGCTGAATGCAGATCAATTAGTGGTATTACTACAGGAGTTTACTCATTTATATCTAGTGCAAATGAGTTAGTTAATAGTATTTATAACGAAGCAGATCCTTGGGCAACTCAAGGACTTAATTAATAAGGAGCCAGGTATATGAGTAGAAATAAAGAAAAAGAAAGAACTATAACAGAGATCATTGATCAAATGCTTAAAGATCCATCTAATACAGGAGGCTTATATGAATACATAGTAGAATGCCAAGATGATGATAAAGTCAAAAAGTATCTTGTAGTAATAGCAACAGGTAGCAGAGAAGAAGTAAATATATATCATATTGAGTCGGAATTGAAAGATGGTATAAAAGTAATTGATTTATCTGGTTGGTCATTATGTGAGGTTATGGAAGAGTTATCATCTAGATATAGAATTTGTAGAGTCGCAGGTTATTATAGGGGATACTCATATTGTAAGAATTAGAGTATATGGAGATGAGGTGAGTGAGATGTTTGGTTTAAAAAGATTAGTAAAGGGTAATGATCAAGAGAAAATAAACAAAAACATAGAAGTAATTAATAATAACCTGTATGCACTAAGGTTTGGGTTGATACCATTTATTAAAGAAATTGAATATACCCCTTATGAAGAAATCCCGCAGTATGAGGAGCCTATTAGAATAGACAAGGCTAATGGAGTAATTATATTGAATAAAGATCATAAGGGATATGAACTTATCAAAGATGCAATGATTATGGCTATGAACAAAAAGAATATTCAGCTTGAGAATAATTTGCTAAATTTGAAGCGGTTGAAAAATAAAAATAATTTACAAATTATTCTAGAATCGGCTTACACAATTGAACTTGAAAGAAGGATGTGTGTTGAAATGGAAAGAGGTAAGCCAAAAAGTAGAGAGGGTGTGACATGGCCACAATAAGAACTGCAATACAATTACAAGACAGATTTTCTCAGCCCTTAAGAAATATAGTAAGTGGGATGAATATAGCATTAAATAGCTTTGAAGCACTTCAAAGAGCTTCACACAATGCAGTAGACATATCCAGTTTTCAAGCTGCAAGGCAGGCATTTGCTAATGCTGAGGTTGGTATTAATGAGATAGAACAAGGAATAAGAGAAGCCAATAGTCAACAACAACAATTTAATAATACTGTTCGTGGTGGTGGAAGTGCTATTGATAGCATGGCAGGAAAGATTAAGTCAATGGTAGGTGCTTATATTGGTATTAGATCATTAGGAGCTGGAATGCAAGCCACGGATACCTATATAAGTAATGGTGCTAGATTGGATTTAATTAATGATGGGCTACAAACACAGGCAGAGCTTCAAGATAAGATTTATCAAGCAGCACAGCGAAGCCGTGGTGAGTATAACGCCATGGTTAACACAGTAGCCAAATTAGGGTTGTTAGCAGGCGATGCATTTAACAGTAATGATGAAATTGTAGCTTTCAGTGAACTGATGAATAAGTCGTTTAAGATAAGCGGTGCCAGTACGCAAGAAGCTAGTAATGCCATGTACCAATTAACACAAGCTATGGCGTCAGGTAGACTACAAGGCGATGAGTATCGTTCAATTATTGAGAATGCGCCTATGCTTGCAAATGCTATTG
>JAEYNQ010000116.1 GCA_023412455.1 Bacillota bacterium | reverse complement strand
GTGCCGAAAAGCTTTATTCTATACGTGTATGCCGATACTTAGATTTTACTTTTTTGCTTTAAGTCATTCCTTTAAAAATGAAATATCTCTTTTTATCATATCACAAAACAACAAAAATCCTATAGTCAGTCCAGATAAAGTAGAGCTACAATTTGTAGCTGCTCTCTTTTCTAGACTACTATAGGATTTATACGTTTACTACATAATAACAAATAAGTCTTCTGGCTTTGATGCCATAATGCTCTTAGCTAATTCTTGTCTTAACTCGAATAGTTTTGCTTGGTCCTCTTCTTTCATTGCTACCCCTTCTGCCTTACACTTATGGGCTAACTTAGAATAGGTAATAAAGGCTTCAGGGATAATCCCTTCTCTTAAGTATAATTTGATGAGCTTTTCCTTGTACCCTATCTCGAAATAGTATCTTCCACCACCAGGTGCTACTTGCCCTAGCTTATCTTCACTATATTCAGGGTCCAGTCTTATCATTTCATGGGTTCTTACACGCATGATCATTTCTGCTGCATCAATGATCCCTTTACCATTGTACCCAATGCCACTATAAAAACTAAAATGTCCTCTTACAGGAATATCCTCAGAAAGCTTTGGAAATGTCATTAATAACATTTTAAAGACAAGGGCTGCACCCCCAAGCATTTGCTTACCGTGGTATTTTAATAAATCTTCATAAGTGATTTCAATAATATCCTCATGGTCTTTGACACGAATTTTTTCTACCATATACTTTTCCTAACTTCTATTATTTATCTTTGGTTATCTTTTTATCTTTCTATCTTTTGTGATCTCTAGTTAAACTCTTTTTATTTAATAAAGAGTGCCTCTGTATCAAATGGTGCTTCAATCATTTCTGTCTCATACATAAAGTCTGCTACATTTTGGAAAGCTTTATAGTCTTCCTCTGTTATCTCAATATTAAAGTTATATTGTGTAAACATTTCTTCTACTGCTGCTCTCTCTAGATCAAGCTCTGCTGCTACAATGTCCATTGTTTCATCATAGTTTTCATTGATAAATTGAATAATTTCTGCTTGCGCATTCATAAATACTTCTAATTCATTTTTGTATTGATTGTAAAAGTCTTCTCTTACAGCTACAGCAATAATAGCATCTGTTAAACCTTTACCATTTGTTACTAAGTGATAGCCTTGCTCTTTTGCTTTGTAAGCCGTTGGTCCTGCAAGTAAGGCTGCGTCAATGCTACCACCATCTAAAGCTGCTTTCGCATCTGGAATAGACATATTGACATAATTGATATCCTCAATGGTCATACCCGCCTCATTAAGGTAGGCTATTAATAATTGATGTAAGTTTGTTCCAACTGGTCCTGCTACTGTTTTACCTCTTAAGTCTTCTGCTGACTGAATGCCTGCATCTTTTGAATACATACAGAAAGCTTCAGGTGATCGACTGTACATATTTAATACTTTAATGTCTGCACCATTGGCTGCTGCTAAAACAACAGAAGTTCCACCTACGGCATATAATATATCCACATCACCTGATGCTAAGGCTTGAGTTTGCTCTGAACCGGATGTAATTTCAGCATATTTTACTTCAACTGTTTTACCATTTTTAGTAAATGTATCTACAAAAATGTTGTTCTTTTTTTGGATAATGCTTGGTACATTAAGGGGGGATGTAACATGTGTAATGGTTAGCTCATCTAATGTAGATTGTGATAAAGCTGTAGCTTCTACCGTCTGACTTACTGTTTCATTGACACTTTCATTTTTTTCAGCTTGTGCCTTATTAGGTGTCCCACACCCTACTAGAGATGTCATTAAGACTCCCATTGCTACTACTGCTGCTACTACTTTTTTTGATAATTTCATTTTGTTTCCTCCAGCTGTCTAAATTTCTTCTTCTTTCAAATCTTCTATAATTTGTTTTTTCAGTATTAAAAACTTATCCTCTAATAAATTCCTTTGTTCACTCATTTCCTCAATGAGGTATTCGGACTTAATGACTCCTTTGTCTAAGATAACGATTTTGTCGCCTAGCATAAGGGCCTCATCAATACTATGGGTTACAAATAAGATAGAGCACCTTGTTCTCTCATGAATATTTAATAATTCCCTTTGCATTTGTTCCCTTGTAAAAAAGTCCAAGGCTGAAAAAGGTTCATCCATTAAAATAAAATCTGGATTATAGGCAAAGGCTCTTGCTAGAGATACCCTTTGTCTCATTCCACCTGATAACTGTCTGGGATAGGCACTTTCAAATTTCTTAAGGCCTACCATTTCAATAATATCAGCAATTTTTTCACCATTAATTTCTTGCTTATTGAGGCCAAATGTAATATTCCTTCTCACATCTAGCCAGGGCATCAAGCGATCTTCTTGAAAAACGTACGCTTTTCTTTTTAAATGATTGCCTGTAAGCTCACCCTGTTCAAAGCTTTCTAATCCTGCTACCAGTCTTAGTAACGTGGTTTTACCACAGCCACTCCGTCCTAAAATCACAGTGATTTTGTGAGTGGGTATATTTAAATCGATATCAGTAAGTACTTTAACTGGCTCTTTATCCACGGTATATGTCTTACTGACCTTTACTAAATTAATCCCATCCATTTTTCTCTGACCCTTTCAAAGTCTTATCAATAATCAGTGCAAAGAGTCTATCTGTCAGATAGCCCACCACACCAATAACCAATATACCAACAATCACTTTGTCTGTTCGAGACATCTGTTGGGCAAATAAAATCATATGACCAAGTCCTGCTGAAGCCGCTATCATTTCAGCACTAATAATGGCACGCCAGCTATAACCAAGACCCACTCGCATCCCTACTAAAATATCAGATATGGCATAAGGCAATCTGATTTTAAAGAAGCTACTGGTTTTTGAATAGCCATAGATTTCTCCAACCTCTAAGAGCTTCTGGTCACAGCCTGTAAAACCTTTAACGGTATTTAAATAAATAGGGAAAAATGAAGTTAATACAATAATTCCGATTTTAGTTGTTTCACCAATCCCAAACCATAAAATCAAAAGAGAAATAAGGCTTAGTGGGGGGACATTCTTTAAAAACTGAATAATACTTTCGTAGTAATCATTGTATTTAGGTAAAAGCACTCGCACCATGGCAAAGGAAAAAGCGGATAATGTGGCAATAAAGAAGCCTTTTAATACCCTTATATAGCTGATGCAAATATCCTCAAATATCTCACCAGTTTGTACCATCTTTATAAAGCTATTAAACACTTTATGAGGGGATGGTAAAACATAAGAGCTGACAATCCCTAGCTTGACTACTACCTGCCATACTAAAAGCAAGAGAGCTACTGAAATAGAGGTCTTAATGAGCTTCCTTCTATTCATTCATTAACACTCCGTCTCCATTATTACATCCCATATGGCAATAAAGCATTTCTACAAGCTGATCCTTTTTATATTCCTTTGTCTTAAAATGTGCTTCAAGGTTCTCTTCACCGGAAATGCTACTTATTTTACTTTCTAAGCTGGTAAAATAACCTGGTGGAATAGGGCTTGCCTCTAATTGTTTAACTTGAAGTTCATCAGAGCCTTCTAGTTCCCTAGCAAATGTCTTCCAACTTATAAATACCGTGTTTTCTAAACCTATTTGATTACCATGACTTGCCAAGCTCTCACAAGGTGTGGTAATAATCTTTTGCCTATCCTTTAAATCTTCCCTCTCGGCTAATTCCATGGCACAATGAATTAAAATAGGCTCAATAGACGGTATATGCATCTCTTCCTTATTAAAATAGGGCATCACCATTTCAATTGCTTTGGGACAGCGCTTATCTAAAAGGGTAACGGATACATTTTCAAGTGCTTCTTTATACTTGTCTTTGACAATCTTATGCCAATCCTTTTCTACTTCTACCCTCTGGTAGCCATTTTTTAGAAGCACCTTGTCTAAACTTTCTTTACTATACATTTGCGCTACCACAGGATTTATAAATATATATTTCATAGATCCCTCATAATTAGTTATTTTTATATTTGCTGATGCATTCCACATCCTTAGTAGATGTCTAGACCCATTATACATAAAGGGTTATTGATATTCAATATCATTTAGATGAAGTTCTTATTTTAAAATAACTGTTTTGATTCGCTATTTTCTTTATATATTATATAGATTCTGAATCATAAAGCAAAATAAGTGGTAACCTACTGTCTGTATAAAGTAGGTTACCACTTTTAAGCTAAAACACCCTCAAATCACAAGAATATATCCTCCCTAACTCCAAAAAAAGTAACATGCCTAAAACTTGAAAATTTATAACACAATTAATATACATTCTCTAAAATATACTCTACAATTGAAGTAAATGGTTTTATATAGAGGGGGGGCTTTTTGTGAAAAGAATTTCAAAATTACTGGGCGCGGGCATAGGTATTGCCCTATTGTTGGGGATTTTATACTTATTGGGTATCCGCGCAGAGTTTGCCTCTCACCTTCAAACAACCTATCCCGATAAACACTTTCATATTGGCCTAGTTGGTATAGATCCTCTTTATGATAAATATTATGCAAAAGTGACTTGTAAAGAGGATGAAACCAAATTTTCAGTTAGAAGACATTTTTCAAGCTCTGATATAGAAGATAACTATGGAGAAATGCTCCTTAAAAATCAAAATCAATCCATTGCAGAAGAATTATTCAAAAATACAGCTGTAGAGCCTTATATTAGTCATGTATCTTTACTTTCTTCAAAATTAGATAATCGTACCTATGATACACTTTATTTGAATCTTACTATGGACTGTGACACTTTAAAAACGATAGAAGAAATCCAAAAAGTCGTCCAAAATAGTAACATTAAAGTAACTACTCTTAGCTTCCTATATGAAAAGGAAAAGCATGTCTATGAAGTAACCTTTCCCACAGCTGAGGAGCTTACCAGGGAAGAATTACAGTCAAAGATTATCCAAATAAAATAGGTTATAGCTATTAACAAGAAAACTTACTTGTACTTTCTTTTAAGGACTCAGACATTTTTACAAGCTCTCTGGCACTTTGCGCTAACTCATCTACAGAACTATTTTGCTCCTTTGCTACCTTAGTAGCTGATTCTGTATACTGGGTACATTTATTAATATTATCATGAATGATACGGAACATCTCCCCAATCTTTTCATTGGATTTGACAAAATTATTTAATTTATCAGCAATGCTAAGATTACTTTTTCCAATCTCTCCGATTTGGTCATGGATTCCTCTAAAAGCTGTAATCATTTGCTGGGAATTTTCTTGGGTCTCATTGTAGAGAGTATTTGAAATACTAATGGTCTCCACCGTGTTTTTAATAATGCTATTGATGTGACTGACTAATTCTGAAATTTCTTGCGTAGCATGAGCTGTCTGTTCGGAAAGTGTCCGAATTTCGTCTGCAACTACAGCAAAACTTTTCCCTGCCTCGCCTGCCCGTGCAGCTTCAATGGATGCATTTAAGGCTAGCAAATTGGTTTGGCGGGATATATTATTAATGGTTACTGTAATCTTATCAATACTATCTGAAATATTCTCTAAATCCTTTGTTTCTTCATATATACCTGTCATACTTTCAGCTGTTTTAGTTAAGGTTGTTTCCACTTTTTCTGCTAGTAAATAGGAACTTTTTACTTGATTAACGGATTGATTAATAGAGTCTTGCATCTCTGTAAAGCTTGTATTCACCTCATTAATGGTGGAATTAAACAGACTCATTTCCGTTTGGTTCTTTTCCATATCCTGTGATTGCCTATTCATAATCTCATTAATATGCATCATACCAGCATCTACAGCTACTGCCCCATTTATGATTTCTCCTGCCAGTGAATTTAATTTGTCTGAGTAAATAGATATATCTTTAGCTGCTGAATTACTAATATGTAATAATGCTCTTAAATTATCTAACATCCTATTAAATCCCATTCCTAAGTGTCCAACCTCATCTTTTGACTGTACAACGACATCTGTTGTTAAATCCCCTTTTTCAATCTTATAAGTCAATGTTTTAATGGGCTTTACTATCTTATTGGCTGTTAAAATGCTCATACCCATTCCTA
>JAEYNQ010000093.1 GCA_023412455.1 Bacillota bacterium | reverse complement strand
TCTACTTACTTCTTTTTTTAGATAATACATCAAAGGCTACTGCTGCAAGTAATACAAGGCCTTTTACTGCTTTTTGATAGTTGGAGTCAATACCCATTATAGACATACCATTATTGATGACCCCCATAAAGATGGCTCCTATTACAGCTCCACTTACTGTTCCTGTTCCACCATAAGCTGAAGCTCCACCAATAAAGCAAGAACCAATAGCATCCATTTCATAGTTGGTACCAGCTGTAGGCGCTGCAGAATTAAAACGAGCCACACACACAAGTGCTGCCACTGCACTTAAAAAGGCCATATTCACATAGGCTTTAAAAAGTACTTTATTGGTATTAATACCAGAGAGCCTCGCTGCCTTCTCATTCCCACCTAATGCATAAAGGTGACGTCCTGGAACGGTTCGAGAAGTATAATAGGTATAAGCCAATACAACAACTGTTAAAATAATAAGAATAGTTGGTAATCCATTGTATAAAGCTAATGCGTACCCAATAACTAAAATAGCAATACAAATAACAGCAGATTTTCCAGCAAATACGCTTATCCCTTCTAATTCATAGCCTTTCTTAGCCTTTGTCATTCGTCCTGTCAACTGGATTCCCAAATAAAGCGCACAAATAAGAATACTAATAATTAAACAAGTGATATTAATGGTGCCTCCAAAGAAATCAGGGATGTAACTATTAAATATATTTAAAAAGCTATCTGGAAAGGCTGAAATAGTTAAACCATCCAAAACAACTAATGCTGCACCTCGCCACAGGAGCATACCTGCTAAGGTAACAATAAAAGCTGGGATGCGTACATAAGCAATCCAAAAACCTTGCCAAACACCAATTAGAATCCCTACTGCTAAACAGATGACGATCGCTAAAACGATATTTACTTTCATATTGACGATGAGGGTTCCAGCTACTGCTCCTACTAGGGCCACAATGGAACCTACAGATAAGTCAATATTACCTCCTGTTAAAATACACATGAGCATCCCCACTGCTAGAATAACCACATAGCCATTTTGTGCAATCAGATTGTTTATATTTTGGGGTGCAAGTAAAGTCCCTCCCGTTTTATAAGTAAAGAATAAGGGCACTATAATGAGTGCCATAATCATGGTATTCTTCTTAACAAATTCCATTATTTTTGTAGTTACTTTTATTTCTTCAAACCCATTGGTTTGTGGGGTAATATTTGTTTTTGTCATTCTTCATTCTCCTTTACCTATGGTTACTTGAATTTAAAATCTGAGACATGATCTTTTCTTGAGTGGCTTCTTCTTGACCCAGTTCACCTACAACACGTCCTTCATTCATAACGTAAATGCGGTCACACATTCCTAGGACTTCTGGTAACTCTGAAGAAATAAGGATGACAGACTTACCTGCTGCAACAAGGTCATTAATAATACAATAAATCTCATATTTAGCCCCAACATCTATTCCCCTCGTTGGTTCATCTAAAATCATAATATCTGGATTGGCAAACATCCATTTACTCAGAAGAATCTTTTGCTGATTGCCACCACTTAAATTACCTACTTCTTGCGCAATAGAACTACATTTTGTCTTTAGCTTTTCTGCGTACTCTTTGGCTACATTAACCTCTAAATCCTTATCAATAATTTTGCGTTTACTTATTGCCTTAAGGTTGGCTAAAGTCGTATTGACACGGATAGGATTACTTAAAATAAGTCCATTTCCTTTTCGGTCTTCTGTTATGTAGGCAATTTTTTTATTGATAGCCTGCTCTACCGTATTTAATACAACCTCTTCCCCATTGATAACAAGTCTTCCAGAAATATTTGTCCCATAGCTTTTCCCAAATATACTCATAGCCAGCTCTGTTCTACCAGCTCCCATAAGTCCTGCTATCCCTACGACTTCCCCTTTTCGGACTTTTATAGATACATGATCTACCACCTTGCGTTCTGTATAAATGGGGTGATAAACAGTCCAGTCTTTCACCTCCAAGCTTACGTCTCCAAACTCATGCTTTTCACGTTTAGCAAAACGGTCTGTTAACTCACGTCCTACCATTCCTTTTATAATTCGTTCCTCACTCACATCATCTGTCAGCTTATCTAATGTTTCAATGGTACTTCCATCACGAATAACTGTAATCTTATCTGCTACATAGGAGATTTCATTTAATTTATGAGAGATAATAATAGAGGTTAAGCCTTCTTTTTTAAACTGTAATAAGAGATCCAGTAGCTTGCGAGACTCTGCTTCATTTAGAGAAGCTGTAGGCTCATCTAGAATAAGTAATTTAACATTCTTAGCTAATGCCTTAGCGATTTCTACAAGCTGTTGTTTCCCTACTCCTATATCTTTAATAAGGGTTTTTGAAGACTCCATAAGTCCTACTGTCTGTAGGAGCTCATCGGCCCTCCTATAAGTCTCATCCCAGTCAATCGCTAGCCCCTTGCCTCGTTCATTTCCAAGGAACATATTTTCCCCAATAGTCATATAGGGGACTAAGGCCAATTCTTGATGAATTATAACGATGCCTTTCTTTTCACTATCTCTTATATCCTTAAACTTACAAAGCTCATCCTGATAAATAATATTTCCTTCATAGCTCTCATAGGGATAGATGCCACTTAATACATTCATAAGGGTAGATTTACCTGCACCATTCTCACCTACTAGTGCATGAATCTCCCCCTCTTCAACCACTAAATTAACATCATCCAATGCTTTTACACCGGGAAACCTTTTGGTAATATTTCGCATCTCAAGCAGTATTTTTGCCAAGTTCACCCCTCCTAAACTAAGTATCATAGAGAATAAGGGGGCAATGTTTATCACATAGCCCTCCTTATAACTTACTTCAATTATTTTTATTATCTCATTGTCATTACTTAAATTGATCTTCTGTATAATAACCTGAATCAATTAATAATTCTTTGTAGTTGTCTTTATCAGCAAATACTGGCTCTAAAAGGTAAGAAGGTACAACTCCTTTGCCATTGTCATAAGTTTTATTATCATTAGTCTCTACCTTTTCCCCCTTCATGATAGCGTCAACCATTTCAGCAACTTTCTTTGATAAAGCTCGTGTATCTTTGAAGATTGACATAGATTGTTTGCCAGCTAAAATATTTTTTACTGCTGGGATATCACAGTCTTGACCTGTTAAGATAGGGAATTTATCTCCCTTGTAAGAACCTTGAAGAGCATTACTAATACCAATTGCACAAGAGTCATTAGATGAAAGAACAGCGTCTAATTGTGTGCCATCTGGATAATAAGCAGTGATAAGGTTTTCCATACGTTTTTGAGCTTCTTCTGTTGACCAGTTAAGTGTTGCTACTTCTTCAAATTTCTTTTGTCCAGATACAACATTTAATTTACCTGATTCAATATAAGGTGTTAAGATATCCATTGCGCCGCCAAAGAAGTAACGTGCATTGTTATCATCAGGTGAACCAGTGAAAAGCTCGATATTGAATGGGCCAGCTGCATTCTCAAGATCTAAAGTATCTGCAATGTATTTCCCTTGAATCGTACCAACCATGTAGTTATCAAAGGTTGCGTAGTAAGAAACGGCATCTGTATCCATAATCAAACGGTCATAAGCAATAACTGGGATGTTCTTTTCTTTAGCTTTTTTAAGTACATTTGCAAATGAATCTTTGTCGACAGCTACAATAACTAACGCATTACAATTATTAGTAATCATATTTTCAACTTGTGATATTTGTGTAGCAATATCATTGTTAGCATATTGTACGTCTACAGTATAACCTGCTGCTTCAAGTTTTTCTTTCAAAAAAGCGCCATCTTGATTCCAACGTTGTAAGTCTTTTGTAGGCATTGCAACACCTACCTTTTTACCACCTGATGCTTTTCCTCCTTCTGCAGCCTTTCCACCACCACAGCCTACTAACATTGTTAGTGCAACCATACTTGCTAGTACTACACTTATTAATTTCTTCATTTTACTTATCCCCCTTAGAATTAATGTGTAATCTTTACTTATTTAGTGTAACACAACTGTAATAGTATTTTGTTTTTAACATTCTTTATATTTTTGTTAATTCATTTTATTCATTTTATATGTCTAGCATTTTATTGCTACAAAAATAAGACCTAAACAATATTGTCTAGGTCTTACTTTTTTAGGCATTTTGTATACTATTCACTAGGAATATTCAGATAAACATCTTCTTTTGAATGAAAGCCTCCATCAATAATGACTTCCTTCATATTCTCTTTAGTCACTGCTATAGGCTCTAGTTTTTCATAGGGCACTTCAAAACTCCCATCATCAATCGTGTAAGGCGCATCAATCTTTTCTCCTTTAGCCAGGCGAATGGCATATTCTACTGCCTTTTCAGCCAATTCATCTACTGGCTTATAGACAGTCATGGTCTGTGTACCTTCCACAATGCGTTGGCAGGCATCTATATCTGCATCTTGTCCCACTACACTCACTTTGCCTGCTAGCCTTCTTTCTGCTAGAGCCTTTATAGTCTGGCCTGCCACACCATCATTCCCACACATAATACCATCTATCTTGGTGCTTCGTTGAAGGTATTTGTTAGTAATAGTGAAGGCCTTCTCAGGAATCCACTGTTCTACATAACTCGTATCTAATAGCTGTAATGTACTTCGTTCAAGCACTTTTTCAAACCCTTTATTAATTAATAGCACATTATTATCCGTTAAGGGACCACAGATCATAAGAATATTCCCCTGTAAAGGGACACTCTCAATCAGACTTTGTGCCATTAATTCCCCTACTTTTTCATTATCAAACGAGATGTATAAGTCTACCCCCGCATTCGTTAGTAGCCTGTCATAAGCTATGACTTTAATACCTGCCCTCTTAGCTTTTCTTACCACCTCTCTAAGTGCGTTGGAATCAATAGGTATAATGGTGATCACATCCATCTTTTTATCAATAAGATACTCAATCTGGGCAATCTGTTCTTCAACATCCCCACTGGCATTCTGAACATTAACCTCTGCTCCTAGTTCTTGTGCCTTGGAAATAAATATATCCCTCTCCCTTTGCCATCTTTCTATAACAAAGGAATCTACAGATAAACCAATTTTAATCTTTTCTTCACCCTCTTGTTTTTCTACTCTTGTATAGGCATCACCTGAAACACAACCTACCCCTGCCCATAAGCATAAGCTTATCAAGGCCCAAATCCCCCTTTTCCTTCTCATTGGCGCTTAACCTCCTTGAATTCTGTAGGCGTTACACCTACAATCTTCTTAAAGATACGACTGAAATAATTTGGATCACTATAGCCTACTTCTAGGCCTACTTCCTTAATGCTCATTTCACTACGTAATAACTCCTTAGCAGTCTGAATTCTCATTCGTGTTAAGTACTCTATAAAATTTTCTCCTGTCACTTCTTTAAAGAGCTTACTAAAATAGTAGGGACTAATATCTACCTCTCTGGAGACTTCATCTAAGGAAATATCTTTGGAATAACACCGATTGATATATTCCTTTGCCTTCTCAATACATCTATTGGAATGGTCACTCTTCTTGGTACTAATTCCTGTACAGATTTCTGAAATTTTATAAAGAAACCACCTCTTAAGCTCCTCATAAGTTTTTATTCCATAGATATCCTCTAAATAGTTTTTCCTATTTCTAAAGTCATAAACCATCCCTTCATTAGCAAAAATCTTTTGTTCACTGTATAATACTAATTCTAGCACTTTAAGCTTAATATCTGCCTCACACTCTGGGTAATTTCTCATAAGTTGTTCAAAGTAACTATTCGCTTCTGCCTTAGCTTCTGACAACCTCCCCTGGTAGATATCATTGAGTAATTCTTGTTCTATTTCAATAGGGTATTCCTTCGTATATATTATGCTAGAAGGAAGGTCATTAAAATGTACCACCTCCTCTTTCGAATTTTTCATAGCTGTTATGGCTTCTCTATAGGATTCTATTAATCGATTGAGATTCTTAACCCCTCCTATGCCTAATCTAAATTCTATCTCTATTTTATAACTCAGCTTCTGAAGCATGGTTCTCGCATTTTCTATAATCCCTATTCTCTCTTTATAGCCTAGCTGTCCTTCTTTAAAGGGTACAAAAATAACTGTCTTATTCGTCATATTGGCACCAATAACACAATCAAAGTATTGCTTAGTTACTTCTCTGAGAACATAAGCAAAACTCTGAGCTTTCACGCTAACTCCTACTATATTACTTAGATCCCCATCTTCTATTTGATCCCCATACTCTAATACCATTATGTAACCATATTCTTCTTTAATGTCTAAGAGTTCATGATATTTCAAGCGATCCTCAGGACATTCTTCTTGAAAAAGAATAGCATAGATCAGACCACTTTCTATGATAGGGATGACTGTTTCTAGTTTCTCTTTCACCATAAGATCATGGTTTCTTTTTTGCTTTTGTGTATCTATGATTTTCATGGCTTTCTCAATAACTTCTATAATCACCTTTTGATTAACAGGTTTATTAAGATAGGCCAGTACACCTAATTGAATGGCCTCCTTTGCATAATCAAATTTATCATAAGCGGATAAGACTATAAAAATAGTTGAAGGGCTTACTTTCTTAATTTCTTTCATAGCATCTATACCATTAATTCCTGGCATCTGAATGTCCATAAAAGCAATATCTGGTCTAAAGCTTTCTGCCAATTCTATAACGTTACGGCCTGTCTTTGCAAATTCAATAATGCATTCTTCTTTAAAATATTTTTCAATAATAAATTTAAGAGAATTGATGACAATCCCTTCATCATCAGCCAGCATAATTCTATACATTTTGCACCCCTCTTCTTTCATTAAAACACCGTAGCTATTTTTTCTAATAACACCTTCCTATTTTCAAGCCTTATTCTACTGTATTATCCAAAGGAATATAAATGATAACCTGTGTCCCCTGTTTATATCCCTTACTTCTTATCTCAAATACATCTTCTTGATTATAATAAAGCTTTAAGCGATTGATGACATTATTTAAGCCAATTCCATTGGAGCTTTTACTGTCGTTTTCCCCCTTGTCTTTACCTTGTAGAATGGCTTGAATCTTGCTTTGGCTCATGCCCATGCCATTATCAGAGATACAAATAATGATTAAGTTATTTTCTTGATAGACCTTGAGTTCAATAATGCCCTCCCAATCTATGTCTCTTATGCCATAGTTCACAGCATTCTCCACTATGGGTTGCAATATCATACTAGGGACTCTTACCTGCAATACAGACTCTTCTACATATTTTTTGTAATGAATTTCTCCTACAAAGCGGACGTTGAGTATATGAATATAATTATCTACCAAACGAAGTTCTTCTTCTAAGGTAGCATCCTCATTTATTTTTTTAATATTATAGCGAAAGAAATCGGCCATGTTTTCAATAAATACACAGGTGGTGTCTGCCCCTTCCATCATGGCTAATTGTGCGCCTGCGTTAAGTGTATTAAATAAAAAATGAGGGTTAATCTGTGCCTGTAAATATTTCAGCTGTGCATCCTTAAGATGCCCTTCCATAATTAACTCTTTTTCCTTCATCATATTTTCTATCTCTAAGTTAACTTTAATACGGTCAATATAGTCTTGTATACTCATGATCATATGATTAAAAGCTTTAGACACGACACCTACTTCATCTAATGCATAAATTTTTACCAAGCTGACTTGAAAATTTCCCTTTGCAATTTCATCTGCTGCCTTTGCTAACTCTGTTAGAGGATTGGTGATATTATAAGTAAGCAAATAAATCACTAGAATACTAAAGCTAATGGCCGCAAGGATAAACATGGTCATAATTACTTCTAAATACTGTAAGGAGCTAAGTGAACGTTGGTAATTTTGAGAGTTATATTTAAACTGTCCATTATTTAAACTATAGGTGTAGGTATTAATGTTATTAAATAACTCTGTGGCTTCTTGATAATATTTTTTGTACTTCTCAATATTCCTACTTCTCTTGGCTTGCATCGTTTCATTTGTGATTTTAAGGTAGTTCTCCGACATGTTCTTAATATTTTTTTCCATAAGGAGCCTATTATTATCTATAATGTCTGTATTTAAATCCTGTATCTGCTTTGTATAATTTTGTTCCCAAAAATAATAATATTGCAAGGATTCCGAGTTTTTAGTATTGAGGTACTCTGTCATACTGTTTTGAACAGAAGACAAGGTGTCGATCAATTGATTAAGCTTAACATTACTCATATAGACCTTATCAATCTCTCTTGTTATGGAATTGATATTAATATACATATAGACATTAAGCATTAACACAACAACGAAGGTAGACATAAAGACTGTAATAAGCTTTGCTCTTATATTTAGACAATACCATTTGTTTTTTATTAACTGTATCACTTTATTCATTATCTCCCTCCTCCTTCATTGCTACCTATTGTGTAACAGATAAATCCTTGGCTACCTCTAGATACTTATCAATGTTTTTTAAGGTAATTAATTCTGTGCTAACGGGCAAATAATCACTGACGTGACCTGCCTCTCTATACTCTTCAAGAGCATGGCTACAAAGCTCTCCCATTTCCTTTGCATCTATAGCAATGGTAGAATGAATAATCTCCTTCTTAATAGCTCCTAAAATATCCTGGGAATCATAATAACCTAAAATATTAATCTGCCCCACCTTATTATGATCCACTACTGCCTGATAAGCACATTTGGTATCCACATCACTTAAGCAAATCATAATAGATGGTAGATGCTTCACATCCATGATAATATCTCTTATGCTCTCTTCTGAACTAAAACGATTTTCATTCCCAATGGTCACTGTATGTATATCGATGTTTTCACTTTCCTCTATCCCCTTATAGAGGGTATCTTTAATACCGGAATAAATAGTGCTTTGATTGGTATTGGAGCTGCCTGCATCCATTAATACTAAAATGCGCTCAGGCTCTCCATAATATAAGCTTAAAACTTGCTCCCCATAGACTTTTCCTAGATTATAATTATTAACGCCTACAAAGCATTGTCTTTTACTATTCGGATTATCCTTTAGCACTGTAATAACTACCAGCCCTTTTTCAACGGCCTTATTAATGAGGGCTGTCATCTCTTCACTTTCATCCCCCTCCAAAATAATCCCATCTACATCACAATGAATAGCCATTTTTAAGAGCTCTTTAACATCATAAGCTGTAGATAAATTCTTGCCCATATACTCCACATAAGCATTATACTCTTTAGCTTCTAGCTTAGCTGCCTCATAAACAGATTCCCAAAAAGGGGATTTGATATCACTGGTTATCATCATATAATGCTTGTCATACACTTCATAAGCTGTGTCTTTAGATGCATCTATGGAAAAAAATTTCTGTCTAAAATAGAAAAAACTAAACAAGGTAATCATCAAAATAACACTTATACTTATATATAAAATGGCTGTAAATATCTTTTTATTCCCTCTATTCATCGTATCTTCCTTCTTCCTGTTTCCTTCTTCTAATTCAAGTCCTTATTCATCTAAAATTAACTTTTGTATAATGTTACCATTTCTTTAAATGTTTTATGTTTTATATAAATTATAACATTATCCTAAATAATTTCCTACCTATTAATTCCATCTTTCATAAGGCGCCTCCTTAATATGACAGAGGGGCTTCCCCTCTGTACTCCCCCTAGTCTAGGAAAGTAAAGAACCCACTTTTGTAAACTTTAAAAAATGAGAGTATTGCTTTAACTAACAATACTCTCATCTCATGCTTCTCACTCTTATTTATTATATGTGGTGGGCTTATTCTCTCATGAGACCTTATTTAACGGTGCTGCTCAATATAGAATTGAAACTGGTCTGAACGATAAATAGCCTCAAAATATTCGATAATGACTTCCCTGTTATGAAGTTCTGCATAAACCTGACCTTTAAAAAGCATAACAGGTGCTCCTTCTTTTATCTTTAATTGCAAGGCAATCTCTTCACTGGCTAAAATAGCTTCCACTGTTCGAATAGCCCTTTTGATAACTGCACCATAATCCTTCTCTATGATCT
The DNA here is from genome assembly GCA_023412455.1 of Bacillota bacterium. Lineage (GTDB taxonomy): Bacteria > Bacillota > Clostridia > Lachnospirales > Cellulosilyticaceae > Sporanaerobium. Next base: position 8,907 of record JAEYNQ010000093.1, on the reverse strand, counting down.
TATATAAAGATTCTTTACTAAAATCCACACCGTCAATCCCTTTAAATAACTTATAAGGAATATAACTTTTGTTTTTATTAATGGGAATATCATCCCCATAAATGACACGTTCCATATAAAAGATTTCTTCTTCTTGAGAAATCTCTAATAGCTTTGCTACTTTTTTAGAAGGTTTTTCTATAATAGCTTTTAAAACGTAGGGCTTAGGTTCTAACCCATAGCGTCTAATATCTTCACTACAGCCAGATAGTTTAATCAGGCCTTGTTCAAAGCCTCTTCCTTTTACAAAAGTCCCTTTTCCTTGCTTTTTGTAGAGATAGCCCTCATTTACTAATTCATCAATAGCTTTCCTGACCGTGGTACGACTTAAATTATAAGTCTTCATCAATTTAGGTTCTGATGGAATACACTCATCCTCACCTATTTCTTCATTTTCTATCATATCAATAATAATATTCTTCAACTGATAGTACATGGGGGTAAAATCATTTTTTATCTCCATCATCTTGTGGCCTGCTCCCTTTTTATACTTTACTCATACTTCTTATTATAACCCTTCTTGCCCAAAAGTCTATTTGCTATTTTATAGATTGTAAATATCTGAAAACTCTATAATGCACCTTTCCAGGGAATTATCTGCTAAATTCTTATAGACCTCTAAACAAGAAACATCCTCTCTTAACTTTATAGGGAGTGTTACCACAAATTCTGAACCTTTACCCACTTCACTCTCTACAGTAATATGCCCTTGGTGAAGTTTAACTAAAGCTTTGACTAAAGCTAATCCAATGCCACTTCCTTCCGTCCGTCTCACAAAGATCTTATCTAATTGTACAAAGTTCTCAAAAATCTTATCTTGCTTATCTTTTGGAATACCTATTCCATTATCTTTAACACTGATGTAAACTTCTTCTTCTGTAGTGCTTATAGTTACCCCTATTTTCCCCTTTGCACCTCTATATTTAATAGCATTGGATAAAAGGTTAAACATAATTCGCTCTATCTTGTTAGGATCACAAGTTATCATCAACTCCTCCACATCTGTATCAAATATAAGTTCTATATCCTTATTGCTTACATACCTAGCTACTAATAATGTAATATCTTCTACAAAGTTAATAATATCGCAACGCATAAGATGAAGCTCACAACACCCTGAATCCACACTCGTTAAATCAATAATATTATTAACTAGCCTTAATAAACGATAGGCATTATGTCGAATAATAGTCGTATATTTACCTAAATTTATGCTCTGCTTTTCTTTTTGTATAAGATCTCTTTTCGTATCACTTAGTTCTGTTCCTATCAATTGAATACCAGATAAAATAATATTAAGAGGTGTCTTAAACTCATGGGACATATTAGTTAGAAACTCGTTTCTTAGCTCTACCTTACGAATGATTTGCCCGTAATTGATTTCTTTGTCTACGCATTTCTCATCCTCAACCTCTGTAGCCTTCAATAGTCTTTTTTGTCCCTGCATAACAAGTTGTCCCTGCCAACTCATCCACTTGTATTCTCCACTTTTGCATCGGTATCTTAATGCAATATTTCTCTTTATCTCTTGATTTTTGCCTTCCCTATTGAGCTGATTAAGATAAAGTATATCTTCTGGGTGAAGGAGTTCATACCAATTCATCTTAACAAGTTCATTCTCTGACCAACCTAACACCTTCTCCCACTTATCTGTAACCTTTAAAAAATTCCCCTTGTTATTTATAATACACATTAACTCAGTGGTAATATTTAAAAAGCCTTCTAAGTCTTGCTCTACTATTATCTGCTTATTAAATCCTTTCTTTGTCTCCTCAAAAAAAGCATAGGAAGGTTTACCTATAGGCTTTCCTTGTATCCTACTTGTTAAGGTTGTTACCCGTGGATTTTTAAGAAGAATAGTAGAGGATTGCTTGTAAGCTGTACTATCCTTTGCTAAAATAAAAAGACGTTCTTGCTCTTCATAGGTTCCTTTTTCTACTTCACATATAAAGTTTTTCTGATTGCCTGTGGAGGTATAGAAAGTTAATGGCATCTCCTTATAACTTCCTTCTCTTAAAATCCTATAGACTTCTTCATAATTATCTATATAAGTTTTAATGGTTGTACCAAGCCATTCATATTTAAAGTAATTGAGCATCTGTAAAAGAGCCACATTAATAAATACAACTTCTCCCCTTAAATCCAAAATAAGAAGACCTTCTTTTAATCTGTTTAGTATATTATACATAAACATCCTCCTAATTAGGCTCGTTTCTCTAGTATTTATGACAATATATATGACTATCTTTCTTTAATAATATGCCAAAAATATTTATTTGACAATATTTTTATTCTTACATTTTTCAACCTAATTTTACGAAAAAAAAGGGAAGTTATCCCTACCCTTTTTACACTTTTTTTACAAATTTTGACTTTAATTTTACACCCTTTCTTCCATCAAATTTACAGTCACTATCATGGTCTCCATCTATTTATAATTTTAATTAATCCAAACAGTGGTCCCAATAGGCACATGTTTATAAATCCATTCACTATCTTCTGCAGATAAATAGATTCCTCCAAAAGAAATGGGTTGACCTAAACAGATGTCTTCCACCTCTCTTCCTTCATCATCTAAGCGAACAGAGTGATACATATAACGTTTATGAAAAGCACTGGCATATTTATACAAATAATCATCTATTTCTATATACGCAAATTTATTAATTATTTTAAAATGTCCTTTAGGTGTAGGATGCGCTTGGTCTCCTGTGCCACAGACTAAAGTCTTACACACTCGCCAATCGCTACCATCCCAGCGAAGAACATATGTCTTTTGCCTCTTTAAATCTGTCCATAACAGGTAAGGTGTATCACTTTTTAATTTTTTCTTATCTACATGCCCCTCGATCTCTTCGATGGTCGCTTCAGCAGGTAATTTCTCCTGACCTTCTACTAATTCAATGTGCCTCCATGGGATGTGCCACTCTTTACCTTTTTGATCCTTTATCAAATAATGGCCCTTTTCGTCATTAGAAAGAATTTCTACCTTTTCACCTTTTTCTAAAGTATTTATCCTCTCTCTCATTATGCCCTGTACTATATAGGGTTTAAAAACCTCTTCATAACCCCCCAGATTTTCTTCAGCTCTTGTACTTCTTACAAAGTAGCCCATACTTATACCTAAGATCAACAAAACTGTTATAGCCTTCTTATAGGGCAGTACCCATTTCATCTAACATTCCCTTTCTTTCTCCTAGTACTCTTATCCCCCTAGTATATCCTCTTTAAGTCTTTTTATTTATTTTTATCTCTGGTCATATAGCTTTGAATTCTAAATTTTAAGTTTTAATTACTGCCTATACTTTTATTTTCTTATAAGCTATCCTATAGACTAAACAAACACTTATCATTAGAGAGGACTTCGTAATATGACTTTTAACCTGAATATCTATGAGACTATGGCTCTAGTTTCCATCATATTTTATCTGGGTAAATACTTTAGAAATAAATTTTCAATATTATCTAAGTATTGTATCCCCCCATCTGTTACGGGAGGTCTTGTCTTTGCATTAGTCATCCTTTTATTTCACGAAACCAATATAGCCACCATCCACTTAGATACAACCCTGCAAAATATATTTATGACAGCCTTTTTTACAAGCATTGGTTTTACAGCTAGTATCAAAATACTCAAGCAAGGTGGAATCAAGGTCACTGTTTTCCTTGGCCTGGCTATTCTGCTGGTTATTTTACAAAATATCTTAGGTACCCTTCTTGCTTCTATTTTTGGCCTATCTCCTTTACTGGGACTTTGTACAGCCTCCATCCCCATGGTAGGTGGTCATGGAACAGCGGGTTCCTTTGGCCCTATTTTGGAGGAAATGGGCATAACTACTGCCACAACTGTCTCTGTGGCTTCTGCTACTTTTGGTCTTATTATGGGAAGCATTATTGGTGGCCTCGTAGCTAGAAAGCTCATCCTACATCACCATCTTAAAACAGTTCATGATGAAAACTCCGTATCACCTCCTACTGAAGTAGGGGATTATAACGAAGAAAACCACAATATTCTATCCTTTAAAAGGTTAATGAATGGGGCGTGTTTCTTATTCATTGCCATGGGACTAGGTTCTATTGTATCTGACCTTATTCAATTATCTGGTCTAACCTTTCCCTCCTATATTGGTGCCATGCTAGTTGCTGCTATTATTCGAAACCTCTATGATTTTACCAGCAAAGAACTTGTAGAAAAAGAAATTGAAACCTTAGGAGGACTTAGCCTCTCTTTCTTTTTAACCATGGCTCTCATGGGACTTAAGCTTTGGCAGCTCTTTGATCTCGCCTTACCACTTATTATCTTACTCCTTGCCCAGGTTCTTCTAGTCGGCTTATTTGCTTATTTTGTTACCTATAGAGTCATGGGTAAAAACTATGAAGCTGCTGTCTTTTCCTCTGCTATCTGTGGTTTTGGAATGGGAGCAACCCCCAATGCTATTGCAAATATGGATGAGCTTACTAACCGTTATGGCTTTGTTCCTACTCCCTACTTTGTGGTCCCCATTGTAGGTTGCCTGTTTATCGACTTTGTTAACTCTGCCATCATTACTCTCTTTATAAACCTCTTTCATTAAATGGCATTCCCTTAAACCCTATAACCTTTAAATCGTCCTCCTTATTATAACTTCTTTATGGAAATAGGAAATTCCATGGTCTGTCCGGGTACAATCATCGGCATAGGCTTATATTTAATTCTTACAAAAGGTCGCATAAATCTTACCCCATAGTGAGCTGCTGCATACTGTAAATACCCCTTTGGACTATGGCTGTTTAATAAAATCCCCTTGTTCTCTAGCTTATCTTCAAACCAACTTCTACTAATAGCCGTAATATCTATCTCCGTATAGGCTCTATAACTACAAGCTTCAAATTCAGTTCCCAAATCTATTGCTAACTCCGGCTCTTTGTAGCAATAACTATATTCACTCATATATTCTAGAGTTGGAATAACACAATACCCCTTATGTCGCCTTTCTTCAAAGAGCCTTTTATTTAAACTCTTTTCAATGGGTATTTTAAAAAGAACCAGTGTTGCTGATTGGATTATTAGGGCCATAGGTAGATGAAGTGTAAAATAAATATAACTCCAATAGGTACAACCTTCTTTATTTCCAATCCGTATATAGCATTCTTTTTCTTCCTTTAGACTATTGCTATACGTAATACTTTCTCTTATAGGAATATCGATTGTACGCATCTCTTAGTCCTCCTCTCTCAATTTTGTCACCCATATGCCTTTAGCCTCTCCCCGTATAAGAGTCCTATCTTGAAGGTTTCCTATGACTAAAGTTTGAAACTGAATCGTGTTGCCTTCTATTCCTTCATAAAGTTGTCTATATTCGTAAGTATAAGTAAGTGATGTATGGGGTTCTTTGACATAAAGTATAATCCTTAATAATAAATCGTAGTTTATTAAACATTCTACAGCTGAAGTGATATCCACTGTAACTTCTATTTGTGTAGTGGGTATCCCATTTAAGCAATCATCTTCAGATGGTATGAGATGAATCTCCACTTCTCTATCCTCCTTCTTATTCTTCGTAGCTGGTATAATATATAGTGGCTGAAGTTTCTAAAATATCAACTGTTCCCTTTCTCCCTTTCAGCCATAAAGTTCCTTCTAGTTGAACCCTTGGTGGTTGAGTAGGTAGGATGGCACTTGTTGGAATATATTGGGTCACTATAAAGCTATTATTCAAATCATCTACTTTAAGCTCTACTTCTACCCATAGGGCTGTATCTTTTATAGGTTGTATTTCCTGAGGAATGATTACTTCTAATTGCACACCTATTACCTCTTCCCCTAAGCCCTGTATTTGTTTGACCTCTTTTAAAAACACTTGTTGTTGGAGTTTTCCACCGAGCATCCTCTATCCCCCATCCATTCAGCTCCCCCATTATCTATAAACACAACCTTTGCCTTAAGTACTATTGCTAGTGGGTCCATAGGTTCTATCATACTTATTGTTCCTAATAGTAAGTCCCCCTGTTCATCTATCTGCTCCCTTCCAAAAATATAACTGTAGGTATAGATATTAGGCTTTGCTATTACTTCAATGTGTAAAATAAAATCTCTTTTTTCTTCTTTACTGATGACTTGACTTAAATTTGCAATGGCATTAAAAGTCACCATCCTTTGTCCAAAGCCAGGAACTTGCTTATAGGCTATTACATTTTTTTCTATGACTACATTCACTTGATTCACTCCCTACTTAAGCCATGATTTGATACTTCCAAATACTTGAATGGGCTTCTATTTCCCTAGAAGTATCCCTTTTTCCCTTAAAATAACCATACTGATCGACTCTTTGATTTATAATTTCTTCTACTTTAAAATCATTTACCACGGTAATATGAATAACTACTATTCTCTCATTGTCTAGAATGGGGATATCTATGGTCGTATACAGCTGAATATACGCTGTTGAAGGGTTCCCTTCCACTAGCCTTTTCCAAATACTTGTTAAATCAACCTGAATATGTATATTATAAGGTACGGGGTTCTGTTCTACCTTTGTATTATTGTCATTCAAATACACTCTTACAACCGGAAGCTCTGACATCTTTCTTTTCTCCTTCTCCTTTATTAGTATATGACCTCCCCCTTAGATATTTTACTTTATCCTCTAAATCCTCTGATTTAATCTAAGGGCTGCTTAATTTTAAGCAAAAAAATAAGCTAACTCCCACCTAAAAGTCAGCCTGTTTATAAATAAACTAAAATAAAAATTTAAGCTGGGTTATAAATCTTAGCGGATAAATTGGTTGCTATTGTATCGATAGTAGCATCTGTTACTACTTGCCCCGGATAGTAATATTCATCAACTAAGTAACCTGTCGTTGCTGAAATGACGGTCCCTGTTCCTGCTGCTCCTGTAATACTCCTAGCCATTACTTTTGCCCCTGGTGCATCTCCCCCCACTATGGTGAAATTAATCTGATAGGTAGCCACTTTTCCAGCTCCAATCGTAATATCTGTTGCTGGTTTAATCAGGAATTTGAAACCAATTTGAGTGTCTAAATTGTCCATCTGACTTGCACTTGTTAATACAACTTCTGCTTGTAGATCTGCCATATACTCTTTCCCCTCCCACTTCTATTACAGCTTGTTTGCTAATATATTATATGCGGGTTGGCTTTGTAGGTGATTATTGCTTCTACTTTTTAATCATTCCTTTGTATAATAAGTAAGTTGTAACTTTGTAGTAGTCTCCTGTCTCCTTTTCTCATCTATCTTTTGGGGAAATTCAAGGGTTAATAAAATAGACCACCGATTTCCTTCAAGTTCCTTTACTTCATAAGCCCTACCCCTCTCTGTTTTTATAAAGCTATTTACTCGCTTTTCTATAATAGGAAGCCTTATCTCTAATTTGGCATAAACATGACTAAACTGGCGGATACGTTCCCTTAAATGAAACAAGTTGATTTGAACAGTTACAATGCTCATCTCTCCTTTATTCATAAAAGTAACGCCATCCCCTAAAATCACAATTTGTTCCATATCAGCCATCTTATCCTCTCCTTATCTTTTAAACAGCTTGAAGGGTATAGCCCAGTACTGTTGCCTTCCCCTTACTTGGTTCTTTCAAATTGATATTGGACAAATAAGGGATTTCAAGTTTAATTGCTTTTCCCTCTATTTCCTGTACCCTGAAAGATTTATTTATTACTAGTCTGCTCCTCACCGTTACTTCTTTTTCTCCTTTTTTCTCTAAAAGGGGAATATCTAGAACTAAACTTATAAAAATATGAGAATATGTACGTATTTGCATGCAAACCCGTTCTAAATGGACTATTACATAAACAGTCTTACTATCACCATTCACTTCCATACTGGCATCAGCTTCTATAACAACCTGCATATTCCTTCATCCCCTAAACTCTTTAAACTCTTTTATATTTTATTAGTTCTTGATAAAGTCTATACCAACAATCTAAGTAGTTTGATAGGTGTAAAAGTCACAAGCAAAAAGAGCTAAAGGTCATCATTTACATGACTTTTAGCTCTTATATCTTTTCACATGTTCCCTATTAGTCTTGTTCTAAGGCACCAGTGTAAAGCTGATAGTAAGTACCTTTTTTCTGAATTAAATCTTCATGATTGCCTCGTTCAATAATTCTGCCTTGATCCAGTACCATAATCACATTAGCATTCTTAATGGTGGATAAGCGATGGGCAATAACAAATACCGTCCTGCCTTCCATCAGACGGTCCATACCCTCTTGTACGATTTTTTCTGTGCGGGTATCAATACTAGAGGTGGCTTCATCCAAAATAAGTACGGGTGGATCAGCAATGGCGGCTCTTGCAATAGCTAGAAGCTGTCTTTGACCTTGGGAAAGGTTGGCCCCATCTCCTGTCAGCATCGTCTCATAACCTTGTGGTAAATGTTTAATAAAGTAATCGGCATTGGCTAATTTTGCTGCTGCCATGACTTCTTCATCTGTAGCATCTAGCTTGCCATAGCGAATATTATCCATTACTGTTCCTGTAAATAAGTGGGTATCCTGAAGGACAATACCTAGTGACCTTCTTAAATCATCTTTTTTAATCTTGTTAATATTGATACCATCATAGCGAATCTTGCCATCTTGAATATCATAAAAACGATTAATTAAATTCGTAATGGTGGTCTTGCCTGCACCGGTAGCACCAACAAAGGCAATTTTTTCACCTGGTTTGGCATAAAGCTCTATATCCTGAAGGATCATCTTCTCGTCGTTATACCCAAAATCTACATGATCAAAAACAACGTCACCTTCTAGCTTGGTATAGGTAGTCGTGCCATCTTCTTGATGATAATGCTTCCATGCCCAAGTACCTGTTCTTTCTTTACTTTCTTCATACTCCCCATTAGGTCCTATTTT
>JAEYNQ010000031.1 GCA_023412455.1 Bacillota bacterium | reverse complement strand
CTCTCTGATTTAGGGGTCATTATGGGGGGCGATATGCGGGGACCTAAAGCACGGCTTAAACTGATGCTAGCTCTTGGTAAGACCCGGGATAAAGAAGCTATAGAAGCCCTTTTTAGAGAAGAAGACTATAATTTATAAAGAGAAATAGGAGATAAAAATGGGAAAGACCTTAGTATTAGCAGAGAAACCTAGCGTAGGGAAGGACATTGCGCGTGTTTTAAAGTGCACCAAAGGGAGCAATGGTTATTTAGAGGGTGAGAAGTATATTGTCACTTGGGCCATGGGACACTTGGTAGGCTTAGCAGATCCTGAAGCCTATGATGATAAATATAAGACCTGGAGTATGGAGACCCTGCCTATGCTCCCAAAAGAAATGAAGTTAGTCATTTTAAAAGGAACAGGTAAACAATATGCCCTTGTCAAAGAACTCTTAAGTCGCAAAGAAGTCACAGATATCGTTATTGCCACAGATGCAGGACGAGAAGGGGAGCTAGTAGCCCGTTGGATTTTAGAAAAGGCTCACTGTAAAAAGCCCATTAAAAGGCTTTGGATTTCCTCTGTCACCGATAAAGCTATCCAAGAAGGCTTTCATAAGCTAGAGCCAGGGAGTCGTTATGATAATTTATATAAGGCGGCAGTCTGCCGGGCAAAGGGAGACTGGCTAGTAGGTCTTAACGTGACACGTGCCCTCACTTGCCGTTATAATGCCCAGCTTTCAGCAGGAAGGGTCCAGTCAGCCGCTTTAGCTATGATTGTAGAAAGAGAAGAGGCCATTAAGCGCTTTGTACCTACTGCTTATTATACTTTAACAGCCAAAGTAGCTGGTTTTGAACTAAGCCATGTAGGCTCCAAGCAAAAACGTATAGAAGATGAGAAGGAAATGGATCAATTGCTTCAAAGCTGTCAAGGCAAAAAGGGCCAAGTGATTAAGGTGAGCCAGACAACTAAAAAGCAATATGCACCAGGCCTGTATGATTTAACGGAGTTACAAAGAGATGCCAATAAGCTCTTTGGTTTTAGTCCCAAGGAGACTTTATCCATTATGCAGCGTCTTTATGAAAATCATAAGATTCTCACCTATCCCCGTACAGATTCCAGATACCTTTCGGAAGATATTGTGCCTACCCTTAAAGAACGCTTAAAGGCCATTGCCATTGGACCTTACAGGAGTGTGGCCACTCAAGTTTTAAATAAAGGGATTAAAGCAACTAAAAGCTTTGTAGACAATAGTAAAGTCTCTGATCACCATGCCATTATTCCTACAGAAGAAACGGTTTTACTAGCTAGACTGAACCAAGAAGAACGCAAAGTTTATGATTTAGTGGTGAAGCGCTTTCTCAGTGTTTTATTGCCACCGGCAGAATATACAGCCCTTCAAGTAGAAGTGAAAATAGGAGAGGAAAGCTTTAAGGCCCAAGGTAAAAATGTGACCAGTAAAGGCTGGAAAGTTGTCTATGACCAAGGGGAAGACTTTGAAGAACGAGAAGAAGGGGAAGAAAAGGAACAAAAATTACCTCTTTTAAATAAAGGGGATGAATTAGAGGTGCTTTCTCTTCAAAAGAATAAGTGTTTCACCAAAGCCCCTGTTCGCTTTACAGAAGCCACATTATTATCAGCTATGGAGAAACCTCACAACTATGTTCAAGTGGATAAACAAGCAGCTAAAACACTAGGTGAAACAGGTGGGATTGGAACAGTGGCCACCCGTGCAGATATTATTGAGAAGCTCTATGCCATGTTTTATATTGAAAAAATGGGTAAAGACATTGTGCCAACTTCCAAGGGCAAACAACTTATTGATTTAGTCCCTGAAGAGCTTAAATCCCCCCTCTTAACCGCTAAATGGGAAATGGAGCTAGAGAAAATTAGTAAGGGGAAAGCCAGTGATCAAAGTTTTATGAAGGACATTACCCAGTATAGCGTAAGTCTTGTTCAAGAGGTTAAAAATAGCACAGAAAAGTATGTCCATGATAACATGACAGGCAAGCGATGCCCAGAATGTGGGAAGTTCCTTTTAGAAGTAAAAGGCAAGCATGGCATGATGTATGTGTGTCAGGACCGGGCTTGTGGTTATAAAGAAACCATCAGTCGCTTTACCAATACCCGCTGTCCTAACTGCCATAAACGTTTAGAACTTCGTGGAGAAGGGGAAGGACAAATTTATGTTTGCACCACTTGTACCTTTAGAGAAAAGGCCAGTTCGTTTAATAAGAAATTTCAGAATGCAGCTAAAAAAGTAGATAAAAAATCCGTTCAAAATTATTTAAAAAAGCAACAAAAAGAAGAAGAAGGTAATTTTGCTTTTGCAGAGGCCTTTGCAAAACTTAAAAAAGATTAGAAAAATGAAAAAGCTCTAGACTAACAGGATGTTGTCAGTAGGAATATAATACTAACAGCATTCTGTTTTTTTGTGTGATAAGAATCTAACCTTTGACTCAAACTAATAAAAAATCACACATTTAATGAGGGAATCTTATGATGATAGTAATTGGCGGATTAATTATTTTTTTGATTATTATAGGGGTCCTAGGTGGATGTGGGTATATAGCATATTGGATGACACATGCGCCTTCTGAGCATATTACCCAAACACCTAGGGATTATAATTTAGAATATGAAGATATTTCATTTGAAGGATTAAAGGATAAAATATGCTTATCTGGTTGGTGGATTCCTGCCCAAAGTAAAGGGAAAAAGATTCCTTCTGATCATACCCTCATTTTGTCTCATGGTTATCACAATGCCAGAAGTTTAGAAGGCATTAATCTTTTGGAATTGGTCAGTCATTTGGTGAGAAGTCACTACAATGTCATGATGTATGATCTGCGTAATTGTGGCTATTCTCAAAAAGCTACCATTACAGGGGGATACTTAGAAAAATATGATTTATTAGCGGGTATTGATTATGTGAAAAAAGAAAAAGGAAGTACCCATATAGGACTCATGGGCTGGTCTATGGGAGCGGCCATTTCTCTTTTGGCTGGTACTTTATCAAAGGATGTGGAGGTGATTATAGCAGATAGTCCTTTTTCGGATTTAGAGGAATGTCTTAATGTGGTTATGCCCACCTATACGAAGCTGCCTCGTTTTCCTTTTACGGTCATTACTTTAAGGATGATGAGCCACCTTTTGAAAATTGATATGAGAGAATTACGACCTATCGAGTCCATTAAAAATTTAAAAGATAAACCTCTTCTTTTAATTCATGCTAAACAAGATGAGATTATTCCTTCCGAGGAGACAGAAGCCATCTATGAGGCCATCCCCAATAAGAGTAAGGTGGAGTTATGGATTCCCAATGTGAAGGGACATATTCTTTGTCACAAATTACAAAAAAAAGAATATCATCGACGTGTTTTACGCTTTCTCAAGAGGTATTTTAAATAGAAGAAACATTGAATTTCATAGGGGTGCGTGCTACAATAATAAGGATTTTTAAATGTGACTAAAGAAAAAGAGGGAATGAAAATGCATATTGTACTTCATGAGCCAGAAATACCACAAAATACAGGAAACATCGCTAGGACCTGTGCAGCCACTGGAGCAAAACTTCATTTAATTGAACCTTTAGGCTTCTCCTTAGATGAAAAGCAGATCAAACGTGCAGGCCTGGATTATTGGCATTTGGTGGAGGTTTTTACTTATAAAAATTATGAAGCGTTTTTACAAAAAAACAATTATCCTAAAATATATATGGCTACCACAAAGTCAAAACAAACCTATGTGGATGTCCATTATGAAGAAGATGCTTATATTATGTTTGGGAAAGAAACAGCAGGAATCCCAGAAGAGATTTTATTAGAAAATAAGGAGAACTGTATTCGCATTCCTATGCGTCAAGAAGCCCGTTCCTTAAACCTTTCTAACTCCGTTAATATTGTACTTTATGAAGCCCTTCGTCAAAATCATTTTTTAGGTTTAAAAGAGCAAGGACAGCTCCATCATTATCATTGGTAAAAAAAACTATTGATTAAAATGTATAAAAAGTTAAAAAAGCCTTCATACTATGAAATGTGAATTTTTAAATAACTAATGCATTTCATAGTATGAAGGAGGAAATCATGAAAGCACTTAAAAGATGTGTATTTCTTGCAAGTTTTTTGTTTTTGACAGTGATACAGGTCTATGCTCATGAAAGAAGTAGTCAAAAAATCTTCCCAGACTCTATGGGTATGATGGGAGAGATTAAAGGAAAGGCTATTAATATAAGGAGTTATCCTAACCTGTATGCAAAGGTAGTCTCCCAGATAAGTAATAGCACAGTCTATATACTAGGGCAAAACAGTGATTGGTACAAGGTTAACCTACAAGGTAAAGAAGGTTGGGTTTATAAAAAGTATGTTCAAGTAGCCAGGAGCCAGAATATTCCCTATAGCAAGGTGCTAGGAGATGAAGTAGTAGATTACTGTAAGCAGTTTATTGGCACACCTTATGTTTGGGGGGGAAGTGACCTTAAGCGAGGGGTGGACTGCTCAGGACTGACTCAGGAAATCTATAAGACTTTTGATATTGATATTAGTCGTGTTTCTTATATGCAGGCTCAGGATGGGCGTCGCATTAGTAAATCAGAGCTCATGCCAGGTGATTTAGTTTTTTTTGATACCTCAGGTCACAATAGAGGCAATATTTCCCATGTGGGTATTTATGTAGGAAATGATAAATTTGTTCATGCAGATGGCACAAAAGGGGTCATGATTAGCAGTTTAAACAGTACCTATTACAAGAAAAACTACGTAGCCAGTACGCGAGTTCTTCTTTCATAGCATAGCATTTATCCTCGGTAGCATTCTTTGCCGAGGATTTACATATTTTCAAAATCGGTGATTTATGCCATAATAAGGATAATGTAAATGAAGGGATAAGAGGTAGAAAATGAACGCAAAAAGTTTATATAAATTAGAATTTCCAAAGGTTAGAACTCTTGTTACTCATTTTGCACTAACTGAGGGGGGCAAAGAAGCTTGTGAGAAAATGGAGCCTGAAAGTGATTTTGAGAGGGTAGATTGCTTACAAAAGGAAACAGCAGATGCTTTAAATATGAGTGTCAAAAAAGGGCGTCTACCTTTAGGAAACATCAAGCAAGTCGCACCTATTATTAAACGAGTAGAGATAGGAGCTATTTTAAGTAGCACAGAAATCTTAAATATAGGTTCTATACTAAGAGCTTCTCACACCATTAAAAATTACCACAGAGATGGTGGCCAAAAGGAAGTGGCCTATCCAGCTATTGATAGCTACTTTGAAGCGATTACCACCCACAGCCAAGTGGAAAAGGAGATTGCCCGCTGTATTTTGGGGCCTGATCAATTTAGTGATGATGCCACACCAGAGCTTTATCACATTCGTCGCCAGATGAAACAAACACAAAGTAAAATGAAAGAGACCTTGCAAGGTATTATTTATTCTAGCCGTTATCAAGATATGCTTCAAGAGCCTGTTATTACCACACGTAGAGAGCGTTATTGTGTGCCTGTTAAGGTAGAGTACAAGTCTCAATTCAAAGGGATTGTTCATGATCAATCTTCCACAGGAGCTACGGTTTTCATGGAACCTATGGCAGTGGTAGAGCTGAATAATGAACTTAAAACCTTAGAAATAAAAGAACAAGAAGAGATCGAAAAAGTACTTATTGACTTAACGGCTCAAATAGAGGGTATTTCACCTTATATCGTAACCAACTACAACTATTTAGTGAAATTGGATACGATTTTTGCCCGTGCTGAGTTCTCTTTGAAGTATAATTGTAGACAGCCTAGACTCAATACAGAAGGACGTGTTAAGCTCAAGAAGGCGAGACACCCTCTTTTGGCTGTGGACCAAGTCGTTCCTATTGATGTGGAAGTAGGAGAGAGCTTCTCCACACTCCTTATTACAGGACCCAATACAGGAGGAAAAACGGTCACCCTTAAAACAGTGGGTTTATTTGCAGTGATGACTGCATGTGGCCTTCAGATTCCAGCAGGTGAAGGTAGTGAAATGGCTATTTTTGATGAAGTTTATGCAGATTTAGGGGATGAACAAAGTATCGAGCAAAGCTTAAGTACTTTTTCAGCCCATATGACCAATATCGTAAGTATTTTACAGGGAGTTACCCCTCGTTCTTTAGTTCTTTTAGATGAGGTAGGTTCTGGAACAGACCCCATTGAGGGGGCAGCTCTTGCCATGTCTATTTTAGAAAACCTCAGAAAGGGTAAAATACGTACGGTAGCAACTACCCACTATAGTGAATTAAAGCTCTATGCCCTTTCTACAGAAGGAGTAGAGAATGCCAGCTGTGAGTTTGATGTAGAGTCCTTACGTCCTACTTACCGTCTATTAATTGGTATTCCGGGAAAGAGTAATGCCTTTGCTATTTCCAAGAAGTTGGGGCTTCCAGACTACATCATCCATCGCGCCAAGGACTATTTACAAAAAGAAAATGTCAATATGGAAAGTATTTTAGTGGATTTGGAGCAAAGCAAGAAATTAGCCGAATTAGAAAGCCAGAGGGCGAAGGACTATCGCCTAGAGGCAGAACGCTTAAGAGAAGAAATCGCTAGCGAGCGTAAGAAAATTGAAAAAGCCAGAAAGAAGATCCTTGAAAAAGCAGAGCTTAAAGCGAGAGAGCTTCTTAAAGCAGCGGAGATGGAAACAGATAAGGCCCTTAAGGAAGTGCGTACAGCAGCCCGTAAGGCACAAGTTATCATCGATGAAAAAGATTTACAGGCTGCCAAACAAGGAATGAGTGAAGCCATTGAAGGGCAAACTAAAAAAATCAACAAAATCACTGGGCATAGTCAAAGGGCACTCCCTAAGCTAAAGACGGTGACAGTCGGTGAAGAGGTTTTAGTGACTTCTCTTATGCAGCAGGGAACCGTTATTGAGGCACCAGATGGTAATGGAAATGTTGTAGTAAGACTAGGCATTATGCCTATGAAGATCCACCTTTCACAGCTTCAACACGTAAACGACATCCAAGAAGAGACTACAAAGAATAAAAGTAAAAGTAAAGGTAAAGAATCTAAAGTAGCAGGAGGCGTTAGCTATCATCTTTCCAAGACGAGTACTATCTCTACACAGGTAGATGTAAGAGGAATGATGGTAGATGAGGCACTTCCTATTGTTGATAAATATTTAGATGATGCTTATTTATCTGGTCTGAAGCAAGTGACCATTATACATGGTAAGGGGACAGGGGCTTTGCGCTCTGCTGTAACGACCATGCTTAAAAGGCATCCTCACGTGGAAGCACATCGACCAGGAAAATATGGGGAGGGAGAAATGGGCGTAACAGTGGTTACGATTAAGTAGAAGGAGAAATACATGATAAAGATACTCATAGTAGACGATGACACAAATATAGCAGAGCTTATCTCGCTCTATCTCAGAAAAGAGGGTTACGAAACCCAAGAAGTATTTAGTGGCAAAAAGGCACTGGAGATTTTTGAGGAGTACGCACCAGACCTTGTGCTATTAGATATTATGCTTCCAGAGATAGACGGCTACGATGTGTGTAAGGAAATTCGCAAACATAGAAAAACACCTATTATTATGCTTACGGCAAAGGGAGAGGTTTTTGATAAGGTTTTGGGACTTGAACTGGGGGCTGACGACTATATCATTAAACCCTTTGACCCTAGGGAGCTTATTGCTCGGGTAAAAGCCGTCTTAAGACGCTATATCCAGCAAAGCGAACCTATTCTTAATAAAAAACGTATTGTGCTTGATAATCTCATTATTGACAAGGATAACTATTCTGTTACGTATCAAGGACAACTGGTTGAATTGCCACCCAAAGAACTGGAAGTGCTTTATTTTCTAGCTAGTCACCCAAAGCAGGTTTTTACAAGGGAGCAGCTTTTGGATAAAATATGGGGTTATGATTTCGTAGGGGATACTCGCACAGTAGATGTACACATTAAACGACTACGTGATAAATTTGAAGGTGACCACACATGGAGCATAAAAACAGTATGGGGCGTTGGATACAAATTCGAAAGATAAAAGACAAATTCGCTTTATCCACCCTTTTTAGCCGATTAGTAATCGTATATATTAGTATTTTAGTTGCAACGTTCATTATTTTATTTGTGACTTTTACCCATGCTTTTCAGTCTTATTTTGTAGAATACTCTCAAGATCTTATGATTAAACAAGGAAGCAGCTTAGCCAAAGAGTATTCCAGGGTAGCCACGTATAGTACTTCACGAGAAGATGCATTAGAAAAGATGATTCATTATATTAAAGCCATGGATATTTTTTTAGAATCTTCCACTTGGCTTATTGACCGGGATTATGGCGTGGCTTGGATATCTAATACCGAAGAAATAATCATAAGCCCAGATGTTGTCCTTAATGAGTTTGGAGTTACAGAAGTTTTTAAAGGAAATATTGTAAGAATAGAAAATGGTTTTAAGAAGTATTTTACCTTACCTGTTTTAACCATTGGTTATCCCATTAAGGTAGAAGGAGAAGTACAATATGCCGTATTTGTTCATACCCCCATGCCTATTATTTTAAAGACCATTGATGAAGTCAGAACAATTATTTTAAAATGGATGGGTATTACGGGAAGTATTGTTTTAGTATGGATTTACCTGTTTTCCAAGCGAATGACCAAGCCACTTAAAGAAATGAATGGAGTAGCTAAGCAAATAGCCAATGGCCAATTCAGTAGACGGATTACGATAAAGGGAAGAGATGAAATTGCCCAACTTGGGTTTTCTCTTAATAATATGGCACAGAAACTGAGTGAGAGCGATGAAAAACGTAAGAAGTTCCTTGCCAATGTTTCCCATGATTTACGCTCACCACTCACTTCTGTCCAAGGTTTTGTAACAGCTTTATTAGATGGTACCATTCCAGAGAAGCATACAGAAAAGTATTTAAAGATTGTTTTAAATGAGTCCAAACGTATGATTAACATGGTTAACACCATTTTGGAGCTGAGCAGTGTGGAGGGGGGAGTGACTCCTCTGCAAAAAACTTCTTTTAATATGGAAAACTTAGCAAGGTCTACCTTGGCCAGTTTTGAAACCATTATTCAGCAAAAAAAGATTACAGTACTGACACAATTTAGTAAAGAAGACCCCCATGTGGTAGGCGATGTAGATATGGTAAACAGGGTGCTTCAAAATTTATTAGATAATGCTTTTAAATTTGTGAACGAAGGTGGAACTATTAAATTAATCACCTACTCTAAGGATGGTAAACTATGGACTATTGTGAGCAACTCGGGGTCCTATATCTCAGAAAGCGAACAAAAGGAAATTTGGGATCGCTTTTATAAAGGGGATAGTTCACGAGGCAAGGATAAGAAGGGACTCGGACTAGGGCTTGTTATTGTAAAGGAGATTATGCACCAGCATGAGGAAAATGTAGGTGTATTTATAGATAACGAAGACATGGTATGTTTTTATTTTTCCCTTCCTGTTGCTAAAGACGCCTTGGGTACCAAGGTGTAATTTTAAAAACAAAGCTATTTTTTACAGCTTCTTCATATAGACAGTTTATACTCTCAAATGGATAAAGAAATTAGGAGGAAATACTATGTTTGATGATGATTTAAATAACCATTTTTATTCAGAAAACGATAGTGCTAAAACAGGAGAAGGTCATGAAGAGGAGGATGCCTCATTTGATACGTCACCTCCTCCCAGAGAGCCTGTAAAGAAACCTCATAAAAAAGGGAGCTTTGGCCATTTTGTTACAGGCCTTTTAATTGTGAGTTTAGTGGGGGGAGCATCTATTGGAGCCAGTTTTGCTTTTGTAGCCCCTTATGCTCAAGATTACTATGCCAAACGTTACAAAAATGGAGAAACAACACCACCTAGTGGAGCCGATCTGCAACAAGGTCAAGCTGTTGCACCTACCTTAATAGCCACCACAACACCTGCTGTAGATATA
The DNA here is from genome assembly GCA_023412455.1 of Bacillota bacterium. Taxonomy (GTDB): domain Bacteria; phylum Bacillota; class Clostridia; order Lachnospirales; family Cellulosilyticaceae; genus Sporanaerobium. The sequence goes on along the minus strand of JAEYNQ010000031.1, from coordinate 736 downwards.
GCTAAAAATATTGGACCTTGTGTCGTATCCATTAAGAACAATAAAGTGGTAGCTACCTGGTTCGGTGAATTCAATCAAGCGGGGTTAGGTTCAGGTGTTATTTTCAAACAAGATAATGATAAAGTCTATATCGTAACCAATGCCCATGTAGTAGAAGGGGCGAATAGTTTATTAGTTAACTTTTTAGGAAATACCAAGGTAGAAGCAGAGTTAGTAGGCGCAGATACATTAACAGATATTGCCGTAGTGGCAGTAGATAAAAAGTCGATACCAGAAGAAGCCCTTGCAGGTATTCGTGTAGCGCCTTTAGGGGACAGCGATAAATTGCAGGTAGGCGAATTAGCTGTGGCCATAGGAACACCTATTGGTGAGGCTTATAGAAATACCCTCACAGGTGGCTATATCAGTGCCTTAGATCGTGAACTCGAGATTTCACAAGGCGAGAGAACCTTGAAATTGATTCAGACCGATGCCGCCATTAATCCTGGAAATAGTGGAGGCGCTTTAGTAGGTCCTACTGGGGAAGTAATAGGTATTAATAGTGTGAAGCTAGCAGGAGAAGTAGAAGGCATTGGGTTTGCCATTCCTATTAACGACGTAAAACCCATTATTGCTGAAATCTTAGAAAATGGGAAGGTTTCACGTCCTGTTTTAGGGATTGCAGGCACCGATGTGAGTGCCCGAAGCTCTCAGCTTTTTGAAATCCCTATGGGAATTTATATCGAAGAAGTTTATG
>JAEYNQ010000022.1 GCA_023412455.1 Bacillota bacterium | reverse complement strand
GATGAATGCAAACAATCCCTAGGAGAATTGGGTATAAGGATAAAGGAATAGGGGAGATTGAAGAGGTCCACTAAGGAAGAAAAAGAGAGCTAAAAGCCATGTGAATGATGGCCTTTAGCTCTCTTCTGAGAAAGGGGACTTCTCCATTTTCTATAATCTATAAAACGTAACGGAATACCGCCCAGTAGTGACACGCACTGCCTAGCATGACGAAGATATGGAAAAGCTCGTGGAATCCAAAGTTCATAGAAAGGTTAGGTTTTTTAATGGCATAGATAACCCCACCAATAGTATACATGACCCCACCACCTACTAAAAACAAGAAGCCACCTAAAGAAAGGGAAGCATAGAGGGGTTTGAGTGCAAAAAGAGCGATCCATCCCATTCCAATATAGAAAAGAGTAGAAAGCCATCTAGGCATATCAATCCAAAGCATTTTTAGAGTAATGCCTATAAGGGCTAAACTCCAGACTGAAATGATAATTCCCCATTTCCAAGGACCTGTTAAAGAAAGCATAGCAAAAGGTGTATAGGATCCGGCTATTAAAATAAAAATCATAGAATGGTCTAATTTTTTTAAACGTAGTAGAATATCATCTGTTGTTTGAACGAAATGGTAGATACCACTTGCTGTATAAAGCAAAACTAAACTAATACCAAAGATGCACACAGAAATAATAGCAGTTGTTGTAACAGCGGAAGAATTTTGAGCTAAGAAGAGTAAAAAGATTGTTCCTATAAGTGAAAGGCCAGCACCGATTAAGTGAGTAAAGGCATTAACGGGTTCTCTAACTAGATTTTTCATATAAATCATCTCCTAGTGTCAACAAGTAGTTATCAATACTACTTGTTATTATATCTAAAATATATCATAGTATACTGTTTGCAGTCAATATAGTTATTGAAATATTTTACCTTGATTTTTTTGAGAAGTCTAAGTATTATAAGACTAAGAGTTAGGAGGTAGATATGAAGGAAAAAAATATTCAAGCTATTTTAGAGGAATTAGGTTTGGGAGAAAGTATTTCGATTAAAAGTATACCTAATCTTGATCTATATATGGATCAAGTGATTACGCTTTTTGAAGATAAACTAAAACATACAAAACGCTATGATGAAGATAAACTTTTAACAAAGACGATGATTAATAATTATACTAAGGATAAACTCTTGATGCCTGCAGTGAAAAAAAAATACACAAGAGAACATATTATTCTTATGATTTTACTTTATGAGCTTAAGCAAAGTTTAACGATTTCAGACATTAAGATACTTTTTAGTACCCTTGTGCATAATGATACAGTTGATGGAGAAAAATTAGCAACCATTTATTCCAATTACCTTAACTTAAAACAAAAGGTAGCTGCCCAGTTTATAGAAGAGGTAAATAGTGTGGAAAAAGAGGTGGAAGAGGAGTATAAGAGTAATGAATGGGGGCAAGAGACACCCATTGGAGGGAATGAAGCCATAAAAAATATGCTTTTAGTTACTCTATTTACTGAGAAAGCCAATTATTATAAACGCATGGCAGAGAAGATTATTGATCAAAAGATTATCGAGCCTAAAATGAGATAAGGTAAAATAAAGTATTAGAGGAGTTTAAGCTTCTCTAATATTTTTTTGCGAAAAACAGAAGATATAGTTTTGAAAAATAAATTATAATCGATGAAGTATCATTTAATAAAGTGGATTGAAAATGGGGTTTATGAATGCTAGATTAAAATCTGCAAAGGGTTAATTTATTAATAATTCTAAATAATACATAAATATAGTACTTCGTTTAATTTAGAAAAAAATGTTATATTTTTATATATTTTATGGATGGATTATAAAATTTTAATAGCCTTTTTTTGTAAAAAATTATATAATTCAAATAGTGAATTTAATTTCTGAGTGACTTAGTACAAGTGACTTGCTCAACAACTATTCATAATACAAAGAAAGAAGAAGGTGTACACAGATGTATAAGATTGTTACTAAGAGAGTGCTCAATCCTACAGTTATGTTGATGGCTATTGATGCGCCCCTCATTGCCAAAAAAGCAGAGCCAGGTCAGTTTATTATACTTAGAGTAGATAGTGAGGGAGAGAGAATTCCACTTACTATTGCAGATTTTGATAGGGAAAAGGGTACTGTTACGATTATCTTTCAAATTGTTGGGAAAGGGACCAAGGCCCTAAGCCTTCTTAATGAGGGGGACTCACTATGTGATTTTGTAGGCCCACTTGGAGTGGCTTCTCATGTAGAAGGACTTAAAAAGGTAGCTGTTGTAGGTGGTGGTGTAGGTTCAGCTATTGCTTACCCTATTGCTAAGAAGTTACATCAGTTAGGGGCTCAGGTAGATGTTATTATTGGCTTTAGAAACAAAGAGCTTGTTATCTTAGAGAACGAATTTAAAGCTGTAAGTGATAATTTGTTTGTGATGACTGATGATGGAAGCTATGGTGAGAAAGGCCTTGTAACTGGGGCACTTGAGGCTCAGATTAAGGCAGGTAACTCATATGATGAAGTCATTGCCATTGGTCCACTTGTTATGATGAAATTTGTTTGTGAAGTGACTAAACGCTATGATGTGAAAACAATAGTAAGTATGAATCCTATCATGATCGATGGGACAGGAATGTGTGGAGGTTGTCGTCTGACTGTTGGGGGAGAAACGAAGTTTGCCTGTGTGGATGGACCTGATTTTGATGGCCATTTAGTTGACTTTGATGAGGCAATAGCACGCTCCTCTACCTATAAGACTTTTGAGAAGAAGTCCTTAGATCATTATTGCAATTTAATGGGGGTGGAATAGATGGCAAATATGTCTCTTAAAAAAATAGAAATGCCTGTACAGGAACCTAATATAAGAAATACAAACTTTGAAGAAGTAGCTTTGGGTTATACAGTTGAAATGGCTATGGAAGAAGCAAACAGATGCCTGAGTTGCAAACACAAACCTTGTGTAAATGGTTGCCCTGTCTGTGTAGAGATTCCAGCTTTTATTGATGAAGTAAAAAAAGGAGAGTTCCAAAAGGCTTATGAAATCATTAGCACAACAAGTGCTCTTCCAGCTGTTTGTGGCCGTGTTTGTCCACAAGAAACACAGTGTGAAGCAAAATGTGTAAGAGGGATCAAGGGAGAGCCAGTAGCTATTGGACGCCTTGAACGTTTTGTTGCAGATTATCATATAGCACATGGTAAAGAAGAAGTTAAACCCATTGCAAGTAATGGGCATAAAGTAGCTATTATCGGAGCAGGCCCAGCAGGCCTTACCTGTGCAGGAGACCTTGCTAAAAAAGGATATGAGGTCACTGTTTTTGAAGCACTTCATGTGGCAGGTGGTGTACTCGTTTATGGTATTCCAGAGTTTCGTTTACCTAAGGCTATTGTTCAAAAGGAGATAGATAATTTACAGGCTATGGGTGTTAAAGTATGTACCAATATGGTTATTGGTAAGGTCCTTTCCATAGATGAGCTTTTTGAACAAGGTTTTGAAGGTGTGTTTATTGGTTCAGGAGCAGGCCTGCCAAGTTTTATGAATATTCCAGGAGAGAATTTAAAGGGTGTTTACTCTGCGAATGAATTCTTAACACGGGTCAATTTGATGAAAGCTTATAAAGAGGGAAGCGATACACCTATTAAAGCGAGTAAGAATGTCGCTGTTTTTGGTGGAGGAAATGTAGCCATGGATGCCGCCAGATGTGCCAAACGTCTGGGTGCAGAGAATGTCTATATTGTTTATAGACGCTCAGATGCAGAGATGCCAGCTCGTCGTGAAGAGATTGAACATGCTAAAGAAGAGGGAATTATCTTTAAAAATCTTACTAATCCTGTTCAAATTTTAGGGACACCACAAGAAGGTGTAACAGGGGTAGAATGTGTGGAGATGGCTCTTGGAGAACCCGATGACTCAGGAAGAAGAAGACCAGTTAGAGTAGAAGGTTCTAATTTTGTAATAGATATTGATTGTGCTATTATGGCCATTGGTACCAGTCCAAATCCACTCATTCGTAGTACTACAAAAGGTTTAGAGACTAACAAACGAGGTTGTATCATTACAGAAGAAGAAACAGGCCTTACCACTAGAGAAGGTGTTTATGCTGGAGGAGATGCTGTAACAGGAGCAGCAACTGTAATACTGGCCATGGGCGCTGGTAAAAAGGCAGCTACAGCTATGGATGAGTACATAAAGAATAAGTAAATTAAAAGGTGGTTTGACTCTAAAGAGTTGGACTGCTTTTTTGTATGTTAAGAAAGCTTTGCTGTCCCAAGATATAAGGCAAAAGGGTGAAGGGGTCTATAGCATAAAAGATAGCATCATGTCAAATAATTATACAGATAATTTAGAATTTTAATTATAAATATATTGTGAAAATATATTTATGATGATAATCTACTAATAAGAACAGTTGAAGCTATATTTCTAAATCAATAGAGCGAGTAACAAATCTTATATAGGTTACGAATTCAGAACAAGGAAAGGGGTAGAATATGAGAAAGTTATCATTAAAAAGAATGAGTGTCGTCTTAGTTATCGTAATGCTTACGGGAAGTATGCTGACTTATGGCGCACCTGGGCGAATGGCTGTAGTGACAGAAGTCAAGGGAACAGTCAAAGTCAAAAAAAGTGGAGGGGAGAGGAAGATTAATGCTTTTAAAGGCATGAATCTTGCTGAAGGGGATACGCTTATTATTGGTGCTGATGGTCAAATGACCCTAAAACTAGACAATGATAAGCAAGTTATACTAAATGCCAATACCACGATGAATATCCAAGACTTAAAGGATAATAATGGGAACCAAGTGACCACACTTAACCAAACAAAGGGTTCTAGTGTTACGAAGATAGATAATAAACTGACAGCAGGTTCTAGCTTTCAACAAAGGACGCCAACCGCTATCATGGGTGTAAGAGGAACAGTATGGGGTACGGCGCTAAATGAAGAAGGCACATCCAATATGGTACTAAGTGGATCAATTGGACGCTTATCTTACATACAACCTTTACTTACTACATATTATCCAGCTTTGGATCCTCAAACATATGTAGGTTTGCCAGAACCGCCAGCACCGGGAACTCCTCCAGTTACTGTAGAACTGCCAGCACCGGGAACTCCTCCAGTTACTGTAGAAGCGCCAGCACCGCCAGCACCACCAGTTCAGGGAACTCCTCCAGTTACTGTAGAACCAGCAGCATCGCCAGTTCAGGGAACTCCTCCAGTTACTGTAGAACCACCAGCATCACCAGTTCAGAGAACTCCTCCAGCTATTGTAGCACTGACAAAGCTACTAGTTCCGGGAACTCCTCCAGTTTCTGTAGATACGCTAATACCGTCGTTAGTTCAAACAACTCCTGTAGTTATTATAGCTTCTCAAGGTGATGATATGCTAGAACTGAAAGATCCGGGATTGCCTCCAGCTACTGTAGCTCCTCTAGATGATCGTATTCGAGGCACAGCAGCTCGTTTAGGTGATGATCTATTAAAACTGGAACATTACGATAAAGTTTATGTAGGTTCTTCAGATGATTATATTCTAGACATTGATAGAAATGGTTCAGGTTTTCAAGGATCTGTAGTTAAGTCAGATCTTCAAGTCCCTGCATATACGCTAGATCCTCAAGGTCCTATAGATCTTCAAGGTTCTGTATATCCTCCAGCTTCTCAAGGTCCTATAGATCTTCAAGGTTCTGTATATCCTCCAGCTTCTCAAGGTCCTATAAATCTTCAACGTCCTGTATATCCTCCAGCTTCTCAAGGTTCATTTAAGACTGAAATAGTGGTACAAAGTGGATATTCCCTACAGAGTAACTATCTGCCAGCATCACCACCTGCAGTAGAAATTATAGATTGGAATAAAGTGGAGGCTCCTATTATACAAAATTTTGCAATGATAGCCGAACAAAATCCAAATTTAATAGATCCAAATATAGTTCAAGGATTACAAAATTATATAAAAGAAAATCCACAAGTATTAAACGAACAACAACCAGAAGAAGGCTCTACTAGAGAAGTACCTCGTTATATAGCACCAGCCAGTATGCCTGGAATGCAAGGACCAGCACCAGCTGGAGGAGGTGGTGGAGGCTCTACTACTCCTGCAAGACGACATGTGATTGCAGCTAATGAGCTTGTAGGTGATATTAAGAACAATATGAATGTAACGGATAATACTACTCGTATTCAATATTCTTTAAGAAGAATAATTGTAGGAGTAAAAAGTGATCCTATTGATATGCAAAAGAAACTAGAAAGTTTCCTAGAAAATAAGGTGATAGCAACAGCCACTTATGGGACAGAGGATACCTTTTTTGTGTTCCGAGTTCAAGGAATGGGAATATCTTCAAAGGAGGAATGGGAACTTATTATTTTTAGAGAGGATAAGAAAGGTGAATTAAATAAAGATCAGCTCTATGGCGTAGGGATGAAATATGGAGACAG
>JAEYNQ010000277.1 GCA_023412455.1 Bacillota bacterium | reverse complement strand
GTCCAATAATTTAAAGCCACATGATAATAGTGTCTTTTCAGAAGCCTTGTTATTTTTGTCAATATCAGCAGTAACTCTCTGTGCATCCTGTAATGAAAAAATTTTATCCACAAGCAAGGTGATGATTTCTTTGCCCAAACCTTTGCCAAGATAAGATTCTTCTCCTATCAGGTAATCTATTCCGTATGAGCCTGTAAGTGATAGTGTTCCAAAATCTTCGTCGCTACTATCCACACATTTATAATATAGGCATAATCCAATCGGATGGTCTTGCCACAAAACAATGAGGTATGTAATCCATTGAAATTCTCCTTTGTATTCTTTAAGTTCAGATATCCAGTCATTAATCGTAATTCCAAGATCTGGTATTTCATACCATCTTTTCACATGTTCCTTATTGAACCAGATTTCTATCAATGGAATATCACTATCATTGAGTAATCTTAATTCTAACATAGGTTTATCTCCTTGTTGTTCAGTTTGTGCTTCGCTATTTTTATCGAGTACTTTTACTCTTGCTTAAATATTACACTATAGTTTAAGAATTTTCAATCAACTAAGAATACTTTCGATAACAAATATGTACTTCCTCCTTATAAATAGGTATAATTTCCCCTTCCCCAAACTTTCTTCCGACCTATTCAATTAGGCCTTAGCCTTATGTCGTATCAAAAATATATTACCTGTTATACTTAATTTGATCTGATTCATCAAAACCTATATATCCCAAGGCTTTACATACCTTTTCGCGTTATATATACTTTTACGCGTAACTACTGAATATTGTCAAATAGTTCCCCCCCTACCCATATGGGAACATATAAATATGTTTCCTCATACACCAAAACACACAAAAAGGCTAATGCTACTATCCCTACTGCATTAGATCCTAATATTTTTTTGAGTTGTTCTCTTACCTTTATTAACATTTCATATTTCCCCCCAATCTAACCTAGAAACCCGAAGATGAAAAAGGCCATTAGAACTCTCTGTATTCCTATTATGTACTTACTAAAAATGATATCAAATTTGTTACTCTTATATGCTACTAAGTAGATGACAACATACTCTATAGCACAAGGAATAAGCGAAACTAGCAAAAACGGTAACTTTTCTATGATACTCATGTGTTCTATTGCACCTATCCCCATTGCTAAAAAGAATACCATACAAAAGTATGCGGGAAGTAATATTATGTTCAATACGAGCAAAGCTATAATGCCTTTTAAAAAATATTTAAAATCCATGTATTCACTTCCTTCAGTATGTAACCAAAACTATCCTACTGCAAATCTATCTTATCACACCGTAAATATTCTAACAATTCGAACCTTATGCAATATCCTATACTTTTACGCAAAACTACCGAATTACGCGTAATTGTGCACCCCCCTATTCATTTGGGAACATATATCTACTCTAAATCTACCCTGAAAACACATCAAGGCTTAAAGCGTATAATCACTCTAAGCCTTGATGTTACTAGGTTTTATTTACTAAGCTTTACTACAGTCTCAACGTGCGTGGACTATTGGTCGTAGTCAATCAGAAAAACGATGTAGCTTTGTTTACCTATTCAGCTTATTTAATTCATCAATAAATGCAGGCCTTCTTTTGTGCTCTTTTTTTAGCTTGTCAATTAACACTTTTACATTTTCTTCGTTATCATATCTTCTATAGTCTGCAATTAAATAACATACATCTCTATACATATTTCTATCACAAGCTTTTACAGCACTATTTTCAATATAGCTAATATAGATTGTTAATACTTCATCTCTATATTGATTAATAAGAAGTCTAATATATTTTTTTACCATTTCAGGGTCCGCTCTAACAATCGTTATCATTTCTTCTAGGTCATTTTCTTTTTCTATCAACTCTCTGAAGATACTGTATTTTCCTATCCCTTTTTTCATTTTTAACTCTGCTTTGAGTTGGTCATAAAAGACATCAAAATCCTTATAATGAAGCTTCTTCAATACTTCATAATAATCAATCTTTCCTTGTAATAAAAATTCTTTAGCAAGTTTCTCTTGATTATCTATGTCTCCTTGTGCTTTATAGACTTCATATCTCAACTTTCTCCATTTATCACCGCTCCAACTATACTCTTTATTCTTTTCTTCTCCTTCAATAGCTACTTGTATAGCTTCTTCATATTGCTTTCTTTCCATAAGATTTTGTATTAACATTTCTCTAAAAGTATCTATTGCTCTATGATCTTGTATATACTGGTCAATTTCATGCTTTGTCCCATGGTATTGTAATAGTTCAAATTCCATCAAATTTATTGTTTCATTTGTATAGCAATCTGCCATTTTTGCTTGCTTATCAAGTTCTTTGTAAAGTATCTCTCTATATTTTTCACTTGAACCATATCCCAGTACAGTCTTTAATAGCTGTACTCTATAATTCACCCATTCTTGAAAAATAGGTCCATTTACTTTACCAAGTATTTTCTTCATTATTTGCTCTTTTATTTTTTCATCATACTTGATACTCTCTGTTACAACTTCCTTAGTGCGATTTATTAGGTCATCAATATATGTTCCTAAATAGCCATCGTCTTCCACAGATTCATATAGCTCAACACCTGTTTCCAATAACAATAAAAGCATGTCAAGTGCTAAAAGTATTTTTTTATCTGATCCAGTTAACGGCTCTGTATACACTACTAATCCCCAAAGCTTGTCCACCAGTTCTTCCGATTCATCATAATAAACAGCACCACTTTCATCTACATATCTTCTGACAATAGAGGCAATTAATTTGTCCATTCGTTTCAATTCTTGCTCTGGATCTACTTCTCCATACTTTAATACTATTGTTTCCTCTAATGTTTTATCTTCCTTAACGATAGATAAAAATAATTGTATTAGTTGCTCTTTTGTAAGGTTATTTAGTACCTCTTCTATATCTTGCTTCTTCTCCGGTCCTTTTATCTGTTTTCCTTTATTTATGTGATCTCGCAAACTATAGTATGCTGCTACCTCATGCTTACATATTGGACCATTACTATAAGGACAATTACAATATGAATATGTGATCCTACCACTATCATCTAGCTGTACAACAACTTGATAATCTGCTTTACCTTCCACTTCTAACACATAGCTTCCTTGCTGCTCTTGATAAAGCTCAAGAATATGACCATCTTGGTAATAATCAAATCCTCTTCCCAAAATAATCTTATCTATAGAGTCTTCAAAGTCTTGAATGTTCACTTTCATGCCTCCCATTTAACCTATTTATTTTCTCTGTTCTGCCACTATTAGTTCTAATTCTTCAGCTATTTCTATACTATCTATTCTCATAATTGTTTCAGACTCTTTTTCAAATCCGAGTAAGTGAATGTTCCCATACCATACAATTCTTCTATCAATAATGCCAAACTTTTGATAGACCTCTTCTTTGTACACTATTTCACAACCTATCTGTGCTAATTCATTTGCTATTTTTGCAACTGTTCGTTGACTGTTCTCTTTATAGTCTATCAACGGTTTTGTAACAATAGATATTTTTATTCCTAATGCACACTTTTCGCCTAAACATTTTTTTAATCCCATAACTTTCGACTTACTTAAAGATGGGCTCACAATCAAAATACTCTCCTGTGCACCTTTTAAATCTGGAATAAATGTCTCCATGAAGTTTTCACTTTCATAGATGGCCTGTGTATTTTGACAATAATTATTCTCCCACACCTTATATCCTATTGAGGCATATCCTTTCATCCTTTTATGATACATCTTTTCCAAAGTTCCCACATGAATGTCTACATAATCATAAATTAAAACGTCCTTCTTATTATCATAAGTTCTATGCAATCTTCCTGCATATTGTGCCAGTGTACCTTTCCAAGAAATAGGCATAGCTAAAAATAATGTATCTAATCTCGGGAAATCAAAACCTTCGCCAATATATTTTCCCGTTGCAACAATAATCATTGGCTCATTAGATGGTATAGCTTGTAACCGCTTAATCATTTCTAGTTTATCTCTATTTTTAAGTTGTCCTGTCAGAACAATAACGTTTTTGCATTGTTTTCGTAGGTTTTCTGACAAATATTGTACATGTTCTGTTCTTTCAGAAATAACTATTGGTGTTCTCCCCATATTTAAAGCATGTACCACATCTCCAATGATCAAACTATTTCTTAGCTTACTTTCACTTAGTGCCTTGTAAATACTACTTATTCCATATTTATCATTAATAGAATCTGTAGGCATTTTGAATGGTGTCAATCTCGGCATAAGATAATGTTCAAATGGTCTTTCTTCAGCTTGCTTTCTTGCATCTACTTTATATCTGATCGGACCACATTGCATATAAATAATAGGATGATGACCATCTTGTCTAGTAGGCGTAGCAGTTAAGCCATAAACATATTTGGACATAGCCCCTTTTATCACTTGCTCAAAGCTAAAAGCCGATATATGATGGCACTCGTCTACAATAATCATACCATATGTTTTCACAAGTTCCTTCATTTCGTATTTCCTAACAAGTGACTGTATAATGGCT
>JAEYNQ010000204.1 GCA_023412455.1 Bacillota bacterium | reverse complement strand
TAACGGAGGCAGAACGTTCAGCCACAGCAGAGGCTTTAGTAGGGAAAACAGGTATGGCAGGCTTATTAGCCATTATGAATAGTACAGATGAAGCCTTTAATAGTTTGGCAGATTCCATTGATAACTCCACTGGTACAGCTCAGCAAATGTCGGAAGTCATGCTAGATAACTTAGGGGGACAACTTACCCTAATTAAAAATGGTTTAGAATCCATAGCCCTATCCATTGGTGAACGCTTAACCCCTTATGCAAGAAAGATAGCTGAGGGAGTGCAGGGTTTAGTAAATAAATTCAATAGCATGAGTGATGAAGAAAAAGACCAAGTATTAAAGATTGGGGCACTTATTGCTTGTATACCACCCCTTGTATTAGTCTATGGAAAGCTAGTGAAAGGTGTAGGAAAGGCAATGGTCAGCTTAGGAAAGTTTGGGCAACAAGTCAGAAGTGCAGGCTCAATAATGAAAGTGGTGTTTTCTCCAGCCAATAAGATAGTACTTATTATGACAGCTATTGCATTGGTAGCAGCACTCATTATTAAGTATTGGGAACCTTTAAAGACCTTTATGATACAAGCATTTGAACGTATCAAGCAACTAGCCCTTTCTTGTGGTATTGATTTTGAGAGGCTAGGGGAAGTGATGGCTAAAGTGAAAGAGGGCATCATCCTAGTTGTGCAGGGTGTGGTTAATATCTTTTTATGGCTATGGGATAAGCATCATCCTATCCTAGAAAGAATGATGCAAAGTATACAGTTTTTAGCCTCAATGTGGGTAGGAGCGTTCCAAGGTATACTGACAGGACTAGGCCCACTTATTAATGGAATCGTTAGCACTTTAGGAGGACTACTTGAATGAACTAAGAGCTAAGTGGAGTGAAACGGATTGTATTGTTAGGGTGAGCCAAATTGAAGCAAGGTTGTTAGAAATAGAAGGGATTATTGATGTAGAAGAAACCACGCTAAATGGTAGTAATAAAAACCTCTATTTAACAAGCGAACAGGTGCCTACATTGCTAGAGGTGACACCTACATGAGATTAAAGAAATATTTGCCTGACTTTATAAGTAAAATTAAGGAGTTTCAAGAGTTAGATGCAACTCTATCCCAAGAATTTGACATAATCCATGAACACCTTAAAACCTTACAAGACAATCAATTTATAGCTAGTGAAGGGGTAGAGGTAACTATTGAACAGATTGATAGGAAGTTTAATAGTGGTAAGCCTATAATACGGACAGAAAAAGGGGAGATTAATTTGGAGGAGAATCTTGTAGATACTGTTCATGTATGTAGGGATATTATGAAGGATATCGAGAATAAGTTAGGGAAGACAGTACTGCATGATAAGGTTTTTGTAGGTGGGGGAGTGAGAAGTTTTTAAGAGCAGTAGGAGGGAAAGCTAGGAATAATGTAGGGATACCATGTGATATGAGGTGGTATGGAAATTGTAAGGGATATTTATTAAGTTTAAGTAGTTAAATATGATACAAGATGTTTCCACAAGCCAGCCACATGGAGACAGTAATGAAGCTAAGTAGATAAATCTTAGTGATACCAAGGCTTAGAGTAATTATGCTTTAAGTCTTTATGTGTTTTTTGTTGTCTAACGAAACTTATTAATATGTTTCTTTAGAAATAGTAAAGAGGATACTTACCAACCTAACTCTATTATGATATAAAGGCGATATTGGAGAATGATATTATAGTTAGGATGAAATAGATAAGAGCCTTGATAAATCTAGGTTTTTTTATTTTATAAGCATAGCCACTAACCTGACACAATTATTTGTTTTTAGAAGGCTAAATGGAAATGAAATAAAGTTATTAACACAGAAAGAAATGATAAGACTGCTAGAAAAAGAGTTGTATTTACTGAGGTATAACAGACAATATATATTTGATACGACATAGAGCTAATGCCTAACTGAATAGGGCGAAAGAAAATTTTGGGGAGGGGAGATTATAACCATTTATAAAGAAGAAATACACATTTGTTTGCAAATTAGATGGTAATTGTTTGCAATTTATTTGACTAAGGTATAAAATCGAATTAAAAGTGAAAGTGCTCAGAAGACAATGATTTAGATGATGATGTTTCATCAATGTCCAAACTGGTAGAAACGGTATAGAGGGGGCATTTTTATCGAAGGGTATACCACCAAAGTTAACAATGATTGAATCGAAGGCATCAAGAAAGGGCGAATTTAATTGTTCTGCTGAACAGAAAAAGGGTGGGAAAGAATACTTTGAAAACATGAAAAAAGGTGATTCAAGGTATGTGGATTTTAAGAAGAATGTGAAAAAGTTAAAAAAAGAGAATCCTGGGTTAAAAGCTGATTATATTAGGGTGGAAACAAAGACTAAGATAACTGATATTGGATTAGGTGTAGATGATATAAAAATAAAAGATTGGACTAAAGCAATAGATTAAATTTGAGGTGAACGTAATGTTAAACAAAAAAAAATTTGAAATGGCGTTTAAAAGATACAAAAAGAATTGGCTTGATGGGATTAAGTTTGAAGATGTCGAAAAAAAATATGAAGAAAGCAGAAGTAAAATTAACAATATAGTCGAGTTGAATGCCTTGGAGAAGGATCATATTTTATTAATAAGACTAGACCGTATATCTTCATACTATATTATGAAATGGAAAAATGATGTGTTAATTAATGGTAGTAATAGTATTGAAGAATTAAAAAAAGTTCAAATGGTTATATTTTATCAGTGTATGGCACAAGATCTCTATAAAAATCGATATCCTGGTATGGCTTTAGAATACAATTTTAGGGAAGTAATTACTGCCTTGATTCATTTTACGATGTTTGGTTGGAAAAAGGAAGAAAGCATATTATTTGATTTTATTATAGATCATCTTGGTGGAAATATTTTGAATGCAAATTATTCGAAAAAACACACATGGTTTTTACTGGAGTTATATTTGCAATATAGAAATAAAGCTATTGATGGGAAGAATCAGAAGCTACATCTAGTAGTGAAAGAAAATTTCAAAGAAGCAGGATTAGAATACGATTTAATACCTGAAGAACTTGGTATTTATAGAGATGTATTAGAACTATGGTCAACACCTAATCTAGAGGAACTGGAGAATGTGATTGACAAAATGTCATTGTATCATTCTGCATTAGCCTCGGAAATTGGTCAGTCACTTGAATTTGGTGACTTTGAATATGGATTCTATCCATTTGAAATTCTATTCCTTATACATGTTAGGAGTAAATTGGGTTTACCACTCCCTAAACAATTTGATGATTTATTGATGAATACACCAGAAGCAAAAATGATAATTGCAGATCTCGAACCTTACCCAGATTGGGATCCTTTATTGTGTCTTATAGACAACTACTATCGCAAGAACTATCCAGGTTATATTCCCAATAAACATGGGGAACTGTTTAAATAATTATAAACGGAGGAAAGCAATATGCCTGGTGAAGATATTGTAAAGATCATATTTGAAGATAATAAAGATGTAAAAACTATTTTAGGTGATGCAAAAGCGTCAGATTTGCATGAGGCAATATTAAAATATGGATTTTCTTCAAAGAGATTTCTCTATGTTGATTATAAAGGTGAAAATGGTTATGAGATAGTGAACTATATCTTAGATTATGAGTTTAATCATGACATTGAGTTAGCTTCACAAGTAGAACTTGAGAAATTAGGAGAGTTTGAGTATGAATATTTGCCTGAGAAAATAAGGGAGATTAACAAAATTATTTCAAAGAAGGGTTACGGGGTATTTTCTTTTCCGACCTTTAGTGACTTTTATGTACTATTCATTGACAAGTTTGAGAATAAAGCAAAATTACTACAAGTAGAGTTCTTTATTGACGAAGGAATCCCTTCAAAAGAAAAATTTATACAGCTTTATATCTAAGACTCAGATAAGATTATCGTACTTAAAATATAAAGAGTTTTTTTAATTAGAGCATAGTTTAGAACAGAAGATATCTTAATTTGAAGAATCAGATAAAGAAATTTCAAAACCTGAAAACCCTTTTTGTGAATGATGTAAATTTGTACTTAAGTTATGATACAACAAAATAAGAACCTCTATGAGCAAGAATATAAGGGGTAATACCAATTAAGGTACTATCCTTTTTTATGCATCAAATTTGATATGTAACAGGGCAGAAATTAATCTGTCCTTTTTAAATGTAAGCGCTTAATCGTAAGCGTCAATTCAGACACGCCTATAAAAAATACGCCACTGCTAGTATACTTTTACTAGGTAAGCGTCAATTCAGACACGCCTATAAAAAATACGCCACTGCTAGTATACTTTTACTAGCTTTGTGGCGTATCTGTATTTTTGCATTTTCGAGGAAGGCTTACTGACCATGGCAGAATTTCTGAG
>JAEYNQ010000193.1 GCA_023412455.1 Bacillota bacterium | reverse complement strand
AACCTGATATGTATGAAAAGTTATATAATCAGCTTAAAAAGTGGGACGCACCTGTTTCTTTATGCAACTACTTTAAGGATTCAAAGAAAAGAAGTTCACCTAAGACTTTTGCCTTTAAAGATGAGGTATTAAGGGGAGAAGAAGTAACCCAAAAGTTAGTGAACAATATGGTAGGGATGCCGGATTTAATGCCTACCAATGTAGTGATTATGGGTTGTGTATGGCGGGGTCTATTTAAGAAAGAGTTTCTAGATGCCCATGAGTTAAGGTTTTCGCCAGGACTAAGTATTATGGAAGACCTCGTTTTTATGGTTCAAACCCTTTTAAAGTGTGAATGTGTGGCTATCGAGCAAGGGGCTTACTATCATTATGTACAAAATCCAAGTTCAGCCCTCCATACTTATAACAAAAGGCTTTGGGAAGACCAGATTAAAGTTTATCATTTGTTAGAGCAGACTTTTATTGAGATGGGCATAGAAGAAGAAATGCAAAGTCGTTTAGATTTTAGATATATTGGTATGGTGCTTTCAGCTATTAAAAATGAAACGTATATGAAAAAGAATAGTGACTTAAAGGACACAGTAGCCAACATCAGACAAATTTGTCAAGATGAAAAGCTGAAGTTTGTCCTAGAGCGGGTAAAGCCAATCCAAGTACCTGAAAAGAAAGTGGTCACGAAGCAAAAGAATAAACGGTTTATAGCCAGTTATGGAGAAAGTATGATGCTCTCTAGAAAGCCAAAGGCAAAAACCAAAAAGGTCTATACTACTGAAAGAGATGCTAAGGAACGTGCCCTTGAAAGACAGGCAAGACTGATGGAAGCTAAGCGCAAATCACAAGCTAAAAAGTCTCTTAAGAAAGCAAAGCATTTTGAGGTGGATTAAGGGCTTGGATGCTTTACAAGGCTTAACCAGATAGGTATAATGAAGAAAGAGTCAATACTGAAGCGAGGGAAAGTGGATCGTCATCCACTTTCTTGTTATGTCAAAGAGTATCTCATGGGAGATAGCTTGCAATACAAAAAGATAAGAAAGTAAGGTGGAACAATGAGTTTACAACAATTAGCAGATTTAATCTTTCCTGATGTCACTAAAACACCAGAAGATTATTTAAAAGCATATCCAAAAAGAACACTTAAAGAAGGGGCAAAAGTAACACGTTATGCACCTAGTCCAACAGGTTTCCAACATATTGGCGGGGTATTTGCTGCTCTTGTAAGTGAGAGAATTGCCGTACAAAGTGGCGGGATTTTCTACTTAAGAGTGGAAGATACAGACCAAAAAAGAGAAGTAGAAGGAGCCATTGAAGATACCATTGCTACAATGCATAACTTTGGAATGGACTTTACTGAAGGGATGACAGGCGAAGAGAGCTCAAAAGGTGAATATGGTCCTTATCGCCAAAGTGAGAGAGCAGAGATCTACAACACTTTTGCTAAAGACCTTGTAGCACGTGGTCTTGCTTACCCATGCTTTATGACAGCAGAAGAATTAGAAGCCATGAGAGAAAAGCAAGTAGCTGCTAAATTAACACCAGGTTGCTATGGTGAATATGCCATTTATAGAGATCTTTCAGCCGAGGAGGCTATAGAAAAGATTAAAGCAGGTGTGCCTTATATTCTCCGTTTAAAATCACCAGGGAATGCAGACAACCGCGTGAACTTTACAGACCTTATTAAAGGAGAAACATCATTCCCAGCAAATGTACAAGATATCGTTATTATTAAAGCAGATGGTCTGCCAACTTACCATTTTGCCCATGCCATTGATGATCACTTAATGGGTACAACAACAGTTATTCGTGGAGAAGAATGGCTTTCATCTCTTC
The DNA here is from genome assembly GCA_023412455.1 of Bacillota bacterium. Taxonomy (GTDB): domain Bacteria; phylum Bacillota; class Clostridia; order Lachnospirales; family Cellulosilyticaceae; genus Sporanaerobium. The sequence continues at coordinate 16,827 of JAEYNQ010000193.1, read as the reverse complement.
CAATCCACGTTCAATTATTTGACGTGCTTGGCTTTGAAAGACCAGAATATGCCCATATTCCAAACGTTATGAAATTAGATGGAGATTCTAAACGTAAACTTTCAAAACGTAAAGACCCAGAAAGTGCAGTATCTTACTACAAAGAAGAAGGCTATCCAAAAGCTTCTGTGGTAGAATACTTATTAAATATTATTAACTCTGCCTTTGAAGAATGGCGTATGGAAAATCCAAAAGTAGATTATCATGATTATCCAGTAGCATTAGATAAAATGAGCAAAAGTGGGGCACTTTTTGACCTTGTAAAACTTAACGATGTAAGTAAAGATGTTATTTCTAAAATGCCAGCAGAAGAAGTCTATACACTTTATACTGAGTGGGCTAAAGAATACGATAAGGAAATGTATGCCCTTGTAACAGCTCATGAAGCGATGTCAAAAGAAATCTTCAATATTGATAAAGAAGGTCCAAAACCACGTAAAGACTTCGGTAAATGGGCAGAAGTCAAAGAGAAAATTTGTTACTTCTATGATGAACTTTTTAATGCTGAAACAGAGGTAGAATTACCAAAGAATATGACCCTAGAAACAGCAAAAGAAATCATTGCTTCTTACAAAGAAGTATATAACTTTGATACAGACCAAGAAACTTGGTTCAATGAATTAAAAGAGCATGCCATTAGCTTAGGTTATACAGCAGATCGTAAAGCCTTTAAGAAAGATCCAACTGCTTTCAAAGGGATGGTATCAGATGTAGCAGGTGCTGTAAGAAGTGCAATCAGCCATAGAACGAATACACCAGATTTATATACCATTATGCAAATCATTGGTAAAGAAGCTGTTATGGCAAGATTCAATGCCTTTCTTGAAAAATAAATAATATTAAAAAAGCCAGATTCAATGCTGCTAAATGCAGAGGAATCTGGCTTTTTTAAGGATTAATGAGGAGGATAAACGCCTTCAATATGAATAAAGCGAATTTTGTTAATATCATAAGAAGACAGTGGACGATAAATCGCATCATAGGTATGTGTAGCTATTAAAACTTGGTCATAAGTAGGATTAGGAGCTGTTTCTAAGACTAAAAGAGAATGATGAAAATCTTTGGTGCCACTACCAAATTGAATGATATCTCCAGGAATAATTTCAGAAATATTCACGTCTTTACCAAAGGGACCAGGGCCCTTATTCGTTGTCAAAAATCTATAGAGGAAGTTCACTCCTGTCCAAGAAGCAGAACGATCATCGGCATTACGGTAAAACCACCCCTCTATAGGAGCATAGTTCATCACATGACTTCCTGCATAAAGGCACTGAGAAATAAAGTTAGTGCAGTCACCTCCTAACTGCGTAAAATCAAGATAGGCAGGATTACGAAGTAAACTCCACCTCTTAGCATAAGCAATGGCAGCATTCGCATTATAGGGAAGAATCTCATGTTGACCCATTTGTTCACATCCTTTTATTATTAGATATATGAGGAAGTGAGAAAAAATATAATAATACATTATTTCATATTTACTAAAATAGGGTATAAAATATTGATTATTTGATAGAAATATGGTAAAGTAAACAAGTATTAAGCTGGCATAACTCAGTTGGTAGAGTAACTCATTCGTAATGAGTAAGTCGAGGGTTCGAGTCCCTCTTCCAGCTTTATTAAAGGCTTAGATGGATAAGCCTAGATGATAAAATAGTGTTTACAGTAGGGTTTACAGTGAAATATTTATTGTTGAAGAAAAGCTTAGGTGAAGATAAAACATCTAAGTTCTTTTTATTTTAATAGAGTATATGAGCAGCAAAGGAATATATGAAAATATTTAGATATATTAATAAATATGTTATTATAAAATCGAATAGTGATTATAGGGGGAATATAATGGCAATAAATAATATTAAAAATGGTAAATTATTATATCATTTAACTAGATTGGATAATTTAGAGTCAATTATTACTAATGGTTTAGTATCAAGAAGTTTAGTGAGAAAAAATAGTATAAATTTTGGGAATGTTGCAGATCCAAGAATTATAGTAAAACGTGTTAAATTAGGGTTAGATGAATATGTTCCATTTCACTTTCATCCATACTCAGCTTTTGACAAAGTAGTTAAGAGTACCTATATAAATGATGAGTTTGTTTATATTACTATTACAAGAGAATGTGCTAGAAGTAATAAGTTTAAAATATTGCCAAGGCATCCACTTGCAAATGAAGGTTATACTCTATTGGAGTATGATGAAGGATTTAAGGCTATTGACTGGAAGGCTATGGAGACACTTGGGAATGAAGACGAACATATAAAAAATGTAAAGATGGCAGAATGTCTAACTAATTTAAGGGTTCCAGCAAATTGTTTTCAAAGTATATGTGTAAGGAATGAGGAGATTAAGGAACAGGTGGAAGAAATGTTGGAGAATAATGGAATTTTAGAACATCCTCCATATGTTAATATCCAAAATTGGTTTGATTAGGAAGTATATAGAGAGAAAGGTGGTGATAGTATGATTCTTTATACGACGGGAGATTTATTAGATTCAACTGCAGAGGCACTTGTTAATACAGTTAATTGTGAGGGGTATATGGGAAAGGGAATTGCTTATCAGTTTAAAATGAAGTTCCCTGAGAATAATATAGACTACGTAAAAGTATGTAAAAGTGGAGCACTTACAGTAGGAAAGTTACATTATTATAGGGAAAATGGGAAGATAATAATTAATTTTCCGACCAAGAATAAGTGGAGAGCTAAATCAAAGATGGAATATATTGAGAATGGACTGAGTGCTTTAGTGCAATTAATAATTCAGCAAAATATTAAGTCAATAGCTATCCCACCTTTAGGTAGTGGAAATGGTGGATTAATATGGTCTGAGGTAAAGAATTTAATAGAAAATAAGTTATCAACATTACCTGATGATATACAAGTGTATATATATGAACCATCACAAAATTATAAAGCCAAGCCTGTTGCTGAACCTAAGTTAAGTATGTCAGCATTAGTTTTAATAGAAATAAAGAAGGGACTTAATCAATTTGATAAGTTAAGGCTACAAAAGACGGCATACTTCATAAATATTTTCTCAAAGAGTGAATACTTTAAGTTTAAGGCACATAAATTTGGACCATATAATAATTCGATTGTTATTATCAGTAGAACTATAAAGTCGTTTCAAGAGTACCATGGAGTAACTGAGCCAGAAGATGTGTATAGAATTTTGTATAATAAAATAGTAAGTGAAAAGGTAAGATTAAATTTAGAACAACTAATGCCATTTGTCAAACAAGCAATTGATTATGTTAATAGTATAGAAACAAACCATGAATTAGAGTGTTTAGCGACGATTTTGTTTTTATTACAAGAAAAAAGAGGCTTATCTGAAGAAGAAATTGTACTTAATTTCAAGGCTTGGTCTGAGGATAAAGTAGCAAGATTTACTGAACAAGATATTTTGAGAGCAATATATAAGTTAGAGGAATCAAAGATAATTGAAAAGACATTGGTAGGATATAATTTAGCGTAATAGGTAAGTAGAAGATTTTAATAAAGTAGAAACAGTGAGAAATAATATAATTTCAATGAGATGAAAAATTATTTATATTAGAGAAGAATATTGGTATTAAAGAAGAATAGCCCATGGACATTTATAATGTACATAGGGCTTTTTGTAATTTATTAATAGCATCTTTTTTTGTATCATCAGTAGAGTGTACATAACGATTTAAAGTGATCTTAACATCTGTATGGCCTAGTAATTGTGAAACGGTCTTAACATCCACACCTTGCTCAATAAGTCTTGTAGCAAAGCTGTGACGAATACCATGAAAAGTAACGCCTTTATACTTGATAATAGATTCTCCATTGGAGTCGATTTCGGTATAAGGGCGTATTTTTGCTTTTTCGCAAAGTAATTTATGAGCTTTGGCGATGCTATCATATTTGATCTGATTGCCTTTACTATTTTTGAAGACATAGTCATCATCCTGACCATTATGTTCAGCTTTAAAAGCTGCAAGTTCTTCTGATAAAGAGGGATGTATAGGTATATCACGTATACCTGCTTTGGTTTTAGGACTTTTAGTAATGACTTTATCTTCTCCATTGCCATCTGCATCATATTCTTTAACAAGTCTAGAGGATTCTTTTACATGGATTATATGGTTATCTAAATCCACATGATGCCATTTTAGGGCAATGATTTCACCCACACGCATGCCAGTATGCAGTGCCACAGTAAAGAGCATCTTATAAAAGCTCTCATTAACCACACCCATAAATGCCTTTTGTTCCTCATGAGTCAAGACTTCTATATCTTTTTCTACATAAGTAGATTTAGGAAGGGTTATCTTTTTCATAGGATTAATACGGATAAATTGATTGGCAATACCATGATCAAAGGACTGATTCAGCAAGTACTTGAGCATAGAAAGACTTTTAGTTGAAAGTTCTGTCTTGTTATTAAAAAAATGCTGTACATCACGTTGTAGTATCTTTTGAATATCTCGATTGCCTAAATCAGAGTCCTTGATATGGGTGTTATATAGACTCATATAGCGTTCAAATGTTCCAAGACTAACACTTGCCTTAGTGTTTGTAAATAAATGGTCATACATCAAATCTGATAGCGTTATTCGTTTCTTAAGAAGACGTGTACCATATTTAATAAAGTCACTTTCATAGTCGCGGATCTTATCTTCACATTCTTTTTTACTTTTGCCATAAACTGTTTTAGGTTTATAGGAATCTAAGCTGGACTCACCTACCCAACGCTCATACGTTGTTCCGTCTTTTCTCTTATAAGTTCTTTTAAAATAGGTTGCCATAGTAGATTATTCCTCCTCTTTTGAATGTATTGGAGGAACAATACCTACACCTGTAGCAGGATCAAAGCCATAGCGATAAGAGAGATATTGAAGGAAGTTCACTACATCATAATAGTATTCTTCACGGATATTTGGGTTGTTATAAGCGTGTTCAAGTGTTTCTAAGATAGTAAGTGTGTAGCCGTAAATTCTCTGAGCTTCTTCACTGGCATACTCAGGTTCATCTATTAATATAGGTCTAAGCCAATCAATACATTGCTTAAAGTAAAATTCATCCTTATATTCCTTCATGGAGTCATCTAATAAGTGATACATAGGCGTATCTAATACCTTAGCAATTGCAGTTAACGCTTCTAATGAAGGGTTATTTTTCTTGCCTGATTCAATTTGTTGAATATATGAAATAGATAAGCCAGAAAGCTCAGCTAGTTCTTTTTGAGATATTTTCTTTTCTTTACGAAGTTGTTTTAATTTTTCACCATACATAAGTTGTCCTCCATTTTTGACATATAGATAGTATAACACATTATAGTGTATGTATGCGTATGTTAATTTTTAACAATACACATTATAGTGTTGACTGGTTCCTTTGTTTATGATAGGATACATCTACAAACACACACTATAGTGTGTAAAAAAATAGTTGAAAATATTTCGATATAGTTGGATTTAGTTCAAAATAGTTCACTATAGTGCATGATTGTTCATAAGATTATTGATGGCTAGAAAGGAGTTTGCTGAAAATGAATGTAAAAATTGCACGATTAAAAAAGCATATGACACAAAATGAGTTATGTGAAAAAGTAGGCATCTGTAGAAGTTTTTTATCACGTATTGAGAATGGAAAAGATGGTAATGTCACAAAAGAAGTGATGTTGAAATTAGCAAGTATTTTAGAAACAGATGTAGTAGCGTTATTTTTTGAGTAGAGAGAAAGGACATCAGGGATTAGCAATGAAAAAATTATTAAGAGCAAAAGATATTGTAGAAATGTATGGTTTTAAGCAAACAACAGCTTATAAGATCTTAAACACAAAGGGCGTACCTATTATGCGTATTGGAGGCATAATTGTGGTTAAGCAGGAAGACTTTGAAGAATGGTTAGAAAAACAGAAGGTATGCTAGTAAGGAGATTAATGTTTGAGATTAGAAGAATTACTATATAGATTTGAAAAAGTAAAATCGAATGGGGAAGGATCATATATTTGTTGTTGTCCTGCACATCATGATAAAGAGCCGAGTTTGTCTATAAAAGAAACAGGTGAACGTATTTTATTACATTGTCATGCAGGATGTAGTACTGAAATGGTAATGACAGCAATAGGACTAGAACTTAAAGATTTGTTTAAACAAAATAACACCCATACTCTGACCTGGCGAGAGAAAGTAAGGGTGTGGCACGATCCAAAAAAGGGAGAGCTTAAATTAGAAGCTCTTTATCCTTATTATGATGATGAATCGCAACATGTATTGTACTATAAAGCAAGATATGAGAACAAGGAAATTCGTCATTTTCGTGTAAAAGAAAATGAAGTGATATGGAAAAACGTGTTTAGTTCGGTTGAAAAGACACTTTATAATAAATCAGTTTTTGATAAGGCCATTAAATTACAACAGCCTATTTACTATGTAGAAGGTGAAAAAGATGTTCATACTATGCAAAACATAGGTCTTTTAGCCACTACAGCAGGTGGTGCTACTGCATGGAATAAGGTATTTAGCAAGTACTTTGAAAATCTAGATGTCATTATTCTTCAGGATAATGATGAAGCAGGAGAGCAGTTGACGAGGCAGATATGTGCTGATATAGCATCAGTAGCAAAAACGATTAAGGTTGTGATACCAAGTAAAAAACCTCATGGCGATGTCACTGATTATTTAGAAGAAGGGCATACAAAATATGAGTTATTACAGTTAGTGGAGCAGGTAGAAAAACAAAAGTTATTAAGCGAGCCCTATAAAAATTATCGCTTAGATGATACAGATAATGCACAGACCATGGCAGATATGTTTAAAAGTAAGCTTTGTTTTGCTTATGATGTGAATAAATGGTATCTCTACAATGGTGTGAAGTGGGAAGAAGATCGGGTTGATGGGGTAAGGCTTTTAGCTAATGAAATGATTGATCGTATGAGTAGTGACTTTGCTTTGATACTTGGAAATATGGAAGAAGGCAAAGAAAGAAAAAAACAAGCGGCCTTATATCAAAATCATTTAAAGAGCTGTAGAAGTCATAGGGGAAAAACATCCATTCTTAATGAAACCAAGCATTTACTTCCTATTGTATCAACAACCTTTAACAGCAGACGTGATGTGATTAATACGCCAACTGGTACTTACTTGATCCAGGATAAAGAGGTAAGACCACATTGCTATAAAGACTATCTTTCACAAGCAACACGAGTTTCTGTGGTAGAAGATGCAAAAGCACCTACTTGGGAGAGGTTTATTAATGAGATTTTCTTAGGAGATCAAGAACTTATACGTTATGTGCAGAAAGCCATAGGTTATAGTTTGACAGGGTTTACAAGAGAGCAGTGTATGTTTATAGGCTATGGGGATGGTGCCAATGGGAAAGGGGTATTTAAGGATATTCTAAGTTATATTTTTGATGACTATGTTAAATGTCCACAAGCAGAAACAATCTCACAAATTAGACAAGGTTCAGAAGCTAGTCCTGATATTATTAATCTCATGGATGCACGACTTGTAGTATGCGTAGAAAGTAATAAAGGGGTTCGTTTTAATGAAGGACTTATTAAACAGTTAACAGGAGAGGACAAGGTTACAGCAAGGCGATTGTATTGTGAGCCAATGTCTTTTATGCCACAGTTTAAGCTATGGCTCTTTACAAATCATATGCCAGAGGTCGTGGGAACGGATAAAGGGATTTGGAGACGATTAAAAGTCATTCCTTTTAGATTAGATTTACCTGAGCATAAAAAGGACAGACAGCTAAAAGATAAGCTGATGAAAGAAGTAGAAGGCATTTTATGGTGGTGCATTGAAGGCATTCATCTTTATTTAGAAGAAGGACTAAAAGAGCCAGAGGCTATTATTGAGTTAGTGCATGAATTTAAAGAAGAAAGCGACACGTTAGGGCTTTTTCTTAGAGAATGTACGATCAATAAGGTGGGTTCTAAAGTACAGGCTAAAGACCTTTATACAAGATATGTGGAATGGTGTAGAGCCAATAATGAAGTACCAGACAATAAGACAAGGTTTGGCTTAGATATGAAGAAGCGAATCACTAAAGAAAACGATGGCAGGCATGTTTTTTATAAAGACATTGCCTTGCTCTTATCAGTCAGTCAATTTGTAAGTGTTTAGACGGGAGTATAAGTAAGTTTTACAGTAGCTAATGAGAAACTTGAAGATTAGAATATCAAGGGATTGAGATAGTATAGAGAGTTTAAGAGATAAGTAATATAGAAATGATATTAAAATATAAAAGCTATAAAAGCCTTATAGTAAAAGGAAAGTTGTAAGCTAACTGATGAAACTACCGTAGGCTGTGAGTATCAAAGGGATTTTTGATTGGTACTGTAGCTAGAAGTCCTGCAAGAGGCAAGAAAATGATAACGAAAAAGAAGAAAACAAAAGGAGAAAAAATGTTTATCGATTTAGATCAAAACAAATATATTAATAGTTATTATGTGAAAAGAATGGAAAGAGAAGGTACAGATGTTTATTTTAGAGATAAAGATGAGAAGCTTTTAGGCATTAAGTCATTTCAAACTATAAATGAAGCTGAGAGGTACTGCGAAGAAGAGTTTTGCAGAAAGATAAATATTTTAGCTGAAATAGCTTACCAAATTGAAAATATGTGTGATCATATGAGCGAAAATACAGAGCATTTATATAAAGAAATAAGGCAAATAAGAGAGGTTTTATACTTTGTATTAGCACCATAAAGAGACTTTATTAGAGGTAAAGTTTAAAGGGAAAATACCTATCCCCCCTAGTTTCAAGGGGAAAAGGTGAATATAAAGGTCGACCACGAGATGCGATATGCTCACACAAAATTCCTAAAATGAAATTTTTTGAGGGGGATAATTTTTAAAAATGAAAACATAAGCGAGGACATGAAAGAAGATGACTAAAAGAGAGAAAACAAAGATTGCAAACTGCCTTGTTAGGGCGATTAAAACGAAAGAAGCAGTTAATAAAGAAACGCATAGCTTTTTAGCAAACTGGATTTATAGTGAAGAAGATGAAAGGGGAAAAGAATGGTTAGAGGTGTGGGAAATGGTACTAAATCAATATATGCCAGAAGGAGCACCTGTACTATTTAGAGCAACCGATTATATTAATGATGGAAAGATTGAAAGTTATACAGAGAGAATGTATGTAGCAGAGCGATTTTTAAAGTGCTGTGGCGAGGAAGGAAAGCTTCTTGTTTGTGATACAGAGAATTATTATGGCGTGAGATTTTATCCATTAACACAGTTGCTAAGAAATGAGTTGGAAATAGAAGACTCACTTTTTAATAAAGGATTTATGGTGCAATATATAGGAGAAGATGAATATATTATGAGAACGAATATTGAATGTTGCTCTATATATAAAAAGATAAGTTAAGTAATGAAAAATGATGAAGGGTAGTCGTTTATGATTACCCTTTTGTTAAAAGCTACAATTTGAAATAGTGTCATAACTTTTAAGTATTGGCACTAATTTTTTTAGAACGTATAATTAATACTTTTAAATAATCAAAACTTAGTGTCAAAACTAGAAGGAGAACAGAGATGATTTATGGTTATGCTAGAGTAAGTACAAAAAGTCAATTAGAGAATAATAGCTTAGAAGAACAAGAAAGTAGTATATTGGAAAAGTATCCTAATGCAATAGTAAACAAGGAGCAGTTTACTGGATCAAAAATAGATCGACCTATATTTGGAGAATTGGTGTGTAAATTAGATGAAGGGGATACTCTAGTCGTTACAAAGCTAGATCGATTTTGTAGAAGTACAGAAGAAGGGCTTCAATGCATTAAAGAATTAAGAGGTAGAGGTGTAAATATACATATATTAAACATGGGATTGATAGAAGATACGCCGATTGGAGAGCTGATTATTACTAACCTGTTAGCTTTTGCTCAATTTGAAAGGGCGATGATAGTAGAACGTACATAGACTGGAAAGGCAGTGGCTAAGACAAAGGTAGGTTATAAAGAGGGAAGGCCAAAGAAATTTACGGATAAGCAGTTAGAAATGGCACTAGATTTATTAAATGATCATAGCTATTCTGAAGTTGAAAAGATGACACGTATTAGTAAAAGTACGCTTATTAGAGCAATGAGAAGAAGAAAGATGGAAGGAGCAGGGAGGTAGAATAAAACTACCTTCTATTTTATTAAGTTAGAGGCAGGAATAATATGCAATACTTAATGAAATAAAGAAAGATTAAGAAATAAATTAGTGTTAAATAATTGAAAAAATAGAATATTAAAATATAATAAATATATATTTGATTTTTATGCGATTGATAGGAGAATGAGGAAAAAAATAAGTGGGAAGGTCTATCTTGGAAAAATTAATAGAAAGAAATCAATTAATATCCTATTTTTTATCGGTGCAAGTATTCCTAAAATATATCTTATAAATTATCCAAGTTGTTTAGAAGTTTTACGAAAATTATGGAAGATGATAGAGACACAAGAGGGCGTCTATAAACATTTACTGGTAATTAAAGTGCTAATTATTGCATAGTGAAAAGAATTAAGAAATATATTTGATAATGAAATTGAGCATGAAATGAATACTAGAGTTGCATCTGAAATAGAAAATCAATTTAATAATCTTTTTAGTGAGGGTAAAATAGCTGTTGAGAATTTGACAGCAAAAGATGTATATTATAGTAATATTTCACCAGTTAAGAAAAAGGTAGGAAGGCCAACTGCAACAAGCGAAAATTTACCAAATTGTATTATATAACATTATCCTAAGTATAAAATTGGACAACTTAATAAGAATGAATTAGCCAGACTATGTGAATTAAGTAGACAATCGATATATAAAGATATATGACAGTTAGTACTATAGATATAAATTCAAGAGTGGATATAATTAATTTTAATTAATAGTAGGGAGACGCATAATGTTTGAAATTACAGGTGATGATATTAGAGAATTAAATGATACGGACCTTAGAACACTCATTGGGCTATTATGTGAGGCAGAGCTACGATCAAAAGGGAAGTCTACTGTAGGAGTTACATGGGGAGGAGATCAAAATGCAAAGGATGGTGGTATAGATGTTAGAGTAAAAGCACCTTCATCTTTTTTTGATGAAAATAATTTTATACCAAGGTCAAATACAGGATTCCAAGTTAAGAAACCAGATATGCCTCGTAGTGCAATCATTGAGGAGATGAAACCTAAAGGAAAATTAAGAGTTGTAATAGAGGAACTGGCTGAATATGGAGGCGCATATATAATTGTTAGTAGCCAGAGTTCAACATCAGATAGTGCTCTAGCTGAACGTAGAAAGGCTATGAAAGAAGCATTAGAGGGCTGTGAACATAAAGAACAACTATGGATTGATTTCTATGATAGGCAAAGGATTGCATCTTGGGTGAGTTGTCATCCAACATTAATTATTTGGGTAAGAGAAAAAATAGGAAGAAGTATAGATGGATGGCATACATATGAGAATTGGGCAAAAGCAACTAGTATTGAAGAAGAGTACATTTTAGATAATAAGGCTAGAATATATAGTAATGAATATAGAGATTCGGATGGAATGACAGTATTAGACGGAATAAATAAGTTACGTGAAAAGTTATGTAAGGAAAGAACATCAATTCGGTTAGTTGGACTTTCAGGGGTAGGTAAAACTAGGTTAGTTCAAGCTCTGTTTGATGAACGTATTGGAATAAACGTATTAAATAAATATAAAGTCATTTATTCTGATATAGGTGAGAATCCCAATCCTTCGCCTAATAAACTAGTTAATAGATTGTTGGTATTAAATGAGCAGATTATATTGATTGTAGATAATTGTCCACCAGATTTGCATAGGAGGCTAACTGATCAATGCACAAAACAGGAAAGTAAAATAAGCCTACTTACTGTTGAATATGATATAAGAGAAGATCAGCCTGAAGAAACAGAGATATTTTGCTTGAAGCCATCTAGCAATGAATTAATTGAGAAAATCCTTTTACTAAGGTTTGATTATATTAGTTTAGTTGATGTACATACTATCGCTAATTTTTCAAGTGGAAATGCCCGAGTAGCTCTTGCATTGGCTAAAACAATTAAAAGAGGAGAGAGCTTAGGAAATTTAAAAGATGAAGAACTATTTTCTAGATTATTTTGGCAAAGGCATGAAAATAAAGAATCATTAATGAAAGTGGCCGAGGTATGTTCTTTAGTATATTCTTTTAATGGTGAAATACTACAAGATAGTAATAGTGAACTGTTATTACTTGCACAACTACGGGGAATGAATGAAAATGAATTGTTTAGTAATGTCAGCGAATTAATGCGTAGAGGTATAATTCAAAGGAGAGGTCAATGGAGAGCTGTTTTGCCACATGCTATAGCTAATAGGTTAGCTATAAGAGCATTAGAAAATATACCTAATTATATGATCTGTAATATATTACAAAAGAATGAAAGGTTGTTTAAATCATTTTCTCGAAGACTTAGTTATTTACATAATTGCCAAGAAGCAAGAAAAATGGCTAAGCAATGGTTAAGTGAGGGGGAAATGCTAGGTGATATTAGTAATTTAAATGAGCTGGGAATCAGTATATTTAGAAACCTTGCACCAATAAATCCTAAAGAGACATTGTATAGCATTCAACGAATGTTATCTAGTGAAAATAAGGATGTCTTTTTTTCTTGCCAAAATAGACATTACAAACAATTTGTTCGGATTCTTTGCTCTTTAGCATATGAAAGTGAATTGTTTTGTGAAGCAGTAAAGATTCTTTGTATGTATGCTTTAACTGAAAATAAAGATGTAAATGATGATACAATACATCGTATGTTAAAAGAATTATTTCAACTTTGTTGGTCAGGAACATATGCAACAAAGACACAAAAACTAAGTGTTATAAAAGAGTTGATAGAATCTAAAATTCAAAACAAGCTAGAGCTAGCGATGGAATTGCTCGACTCAACACTAGAGACATGGTATTTTACTACCAATAACATATATGAATTTGGTGCTAGGTGTAGAGATTATGGATATGAACCAAAGAGTAAAGATGACGTTAAAAGCTGGTATAGAATATTTATTCAGTACTGTATAGATATTGCTATTAAATACCCAGATTTATCTTCAAATGTCAAGAGGATATTAGCAGATAAATTTAGAGGGCTATGGATAAAGGCAAATGTATATGATGAACTCGAAAGTGCAATAAGTAAATTAATACTCGATGACTCTTGGGAAGAGGGATGGCTTGCAGTTAAATTTACAATTAAGTATGACAACAAAGAAATGGATGATGATATTTTAGAAAGGTTATGCAAGTTAGAGAGACTACTTAGACCCAATACATTATATCAAAAAATAAGAATGCATACATTTACCAAGTCATCATATAGCTATTTTGATATAACCGATGAAGATGGCGGTTGTAGTAATGAAGTATGTATTGAATCAGTAGAAGAAAAGATTATTAGTTTAGGAATGCAATTGGTAAATAATGAGGAGACGTATAATGAGATATTACATGAATTATTAATTGGACATAAAAAAGAATTATTTTATTTGGGACAAGGTATAGCTAAAGGAACTAACGAGTATCTAAAAATATGGAATGAATTTCTAGGACAACTGAAAGGAATAGAAGTTAATGCTAGAAATTATGATTTGATGGTAGGTTTTTTGTATGAGGTAGCACAAAAAGATAGAGAAGTAGCAAATCAAGTATTAAACGATGCAGTTAGAGATAAGTTATTAATAAATATATTTCCGAGATTGCAGCTGTCAGTTCAGATTTCAGAAGAAGGTATTGTTAGATTGAAAAAATCATTAAGTATGGATAGTGCACCTATTGAGGAATATAGGCGTTTAGGATATATAGCAATAGATGAAGTTAATATTGATGAGTTATGTGACCTATTAGAAGAAATATCAATAAAACCCAAGGGGATGACTATAGTAATTGTTATTTTAGAGGGGCTATTAAGAAAGGAAAAGAGGAGTGATATAAATAAATTGTGCTCATTTGGAAGAGAAATCTTATTTAAGAGTCATTTTATATTTGATAAAAATATAGACTATAATATTGATTATAGGATAGCAAATGTCATAAAAAAATGCTTTAATGAGCAAGTATCAGAAAATGATTTCAAAATGTTAAATCGTCAATTTAAAAATTCATATAGTAGGTATTCATATGGTGGGTGTAGCTATACGGTACGAGCCCTTGCTGAAATTAATTCAGATATATTTTTAGATGTTTTTCTATTAGAAAGTGGAACAGCTACAGACTTGTTTCAAGATTTGTTTTCAGGAAAGTGGTATATTCAAACAAACCCTATCTTATTTATTAAGGATAAAGATATTATTAGTTGGTGTAATAAAGATATAGATGCTAGATGCACAGTATTAGCACAAGCAATAGTGCCATTTATTTTTAATAAAGAGCAAAAGTTAGCAGAATGGAGTCCAGTAGCACTGTATATAATTAATCATGCAAATAATCCGATAGCTGTTTTAAATGTAATGAAAGATAAATTTAGACCAATGAGCTGGTCTGGTTCCAGAGCTAAAATAATGGAAGGGTATTTAAGATTATTTGAAGAATTAAAAGGTTATCCAAATGAGCTGATTTCACAGTGGGCATTTATAGAAAAAGAAAAGTTCGAACAGGAGATATTGAGCGAACAAGAATTTGAAAGGAATAGGGAAAGTCAGCTAAATCAATGTTTTGAGTATGATTAGATTATTAAAAATGATTATATGGATAAAAACATATATTTAGACATCAAAGGGTAGTCATGCAAATACATTAAAATAGGCATCCATTATTTTGAGTAAAAGATGAAAAGAAAAAATCAAATAAGATGGCTTTGAATCATTGAAAATTCTAACACTCAATTGGTCATTAAATTTTTACTAAATATCTTTATATACGCTCTCTATGTGAAATCATATGCTGAAGTTTTACAGTGTATTTACAGTAAAATGGTTAAAAATAATACAGATATTAGAAGATAAGTATAGAAAAAATTGTCTTCAAGTATTGGAATTAAAAGCTTTGTTCAGTGATCAATATTTTGGGATTAATATCTGTTTTGAGTAACTCATTCGTAATGAGAAAGTGGAGGGTTTGAGTCCCCCTTCCAGCTTTATTAAGGGCTTAGATAGATAGGTCTAAACGGGGAAATAGTGTTTATAGTGAAATATTTTGTAGTGCTTAGGGACTTAGGTGGATAGGAAAACATTTAGGTATTTATGCATATTAAGACAATGGTAAGGTGTTTATATAAATAAAACGATTAAGAGGAGAATAGAGGTGCTTATTCAAAATCCAGACATAAAGAGGAACTACTGTATATTATTAATCGATTTATTATGGAATATGAAAAGGACACGAAATGGGCATTGCTTAGTTTAGAAATATCATTTTTAAATAAGCTCAAACAGAGCGTGATGTTGCTTTAGAAACGAACTGTTAGTATAAAATTATGGTAGGTGAGAATGATGGAGAAACACCGGCATTATATCTATGTACCTAAAACAATTGAGGCAATGTATGATCAAGAATACGGTAAGTGGCAGCCAAATGACTTGTATTTATGGGAGTTAACGGATATTGAGTTTAATACACTATGGCAAGAAGGCATAGTTAATTTACTTAATGAGTATTTTAATGTGAGTATTGATGAGTTTGAGGAAGAAGAAATTTTTTATCAACCACTCTATTTTTGCAAAAAAGAGTTGTTTGAAAAATTGGGAAAGTATAGATGCTATAATGAACTCAATAAGTTAAAACAAATGATAGAGTATGCAATTGATACAAGGACGTTAATTTGTTTTGTATTTTAATAGGGTAAATTTTATTGATTCCCACTTGGAGTTGCGATGAAAAGTGAGATACTTATGATATGATGATATCATCATATAAAATTATATTTATATTATAGGTTTATTAAAAAAGTAGCGCAGTCCATAAGTCTAAATTTGCAAGGAGTAAACTTTTTATGATAGAGATAAGAGAAGCATCTGTAACATCTATAGAAGCAGTACAATTGATTGAGGAGTTGTCAGTCATACTGGAGAAAATCACAGGAAGCAATGGTAATGCAAGTTTTCAGGCTGATGCATTAAAAGCAGCTCGTACAGTTTTTGTTATTGCCTATAGTGATGGTAAGCCTGTCGGCTGCGGAGCACTGCAAAACTATTCAAATGATACAGCAGAGATAAAACGTGTTTATTCCAGAATAAAAGGTGTTGGGATTGGAACGCAAATTTTACGAACTCTTGAAGATTATGCGTATGGTTATGGATATAGGAAAATTATACTGGAAACACGAAAAATTAATACTATAGCTGTTCGTTTTTATCAGAAAAGTGGATATCAGATTTGCCCTAATTACGGAAAATATACTCATCATGAAGAAGCAGTGTGTTTTTATAAAAGTATTGTTTAAATTTCAATTACATAGAAACTAAAAAACAGGAAAATTATAGTTTCTCGTAATAAATAGTCCTTTAAACTAGTAATTAAAAGAATAGTTTTAGATAGGATCAAGTGCAAACTTGGTCTTATTTTGAGCGCACAAAATTACAAAATGCAACATGCCTAAAATGTTATGCTATATTAGTAATTGAAATATATGAGTAGGTATTTTTTAGAATTATATTTAGTTTTATAGGGGTATACATTTTATTTTTTTACTATGTTATGAGCTAATTATAATTAGGAGTATATATATTTTACAAGGGGGAACTAGGTTATGCTTATGATGATTGGAAGTACACAGTTAAATTATGTGATTGAGGGGGAAGGTATTCCAATAATAATTATTCATGGAAAAAGTGTA